>NZ_JAHLQE010000048.1 GCF_018918235.1 Eubacterium sp. MSJ-13 | reverse complement strand
GTGTCAAGTGTGCGCAGACACAAATCTTGTGTGTGAAAAATTTTATTTTTCACACTATCTCCTTACAATAGCAGTCACCAACTTCTGACACTCTTTTGATGGCTCTTTGAGGTCAGGAACACATATAACAGGTATTCCTGCCGCTTTCGCTGCCCTTATGCCGTTCTCGCTGTCCTCAAGCACTAACGCCTTTGCAGGTGATACATTAAGTCTCTCACATGCACATATAAAAATATCAGGTTCAGGCTTTGATACAACTACCTGCTCACCGCCGATAATAACATCAAAATAGCCATCAAGTCCCGCCTTGCTAAGATATTTATTTACAAGCTCAGTTTTTGTAGATGATGCAACACCGCATTTTATTTTGTCTTCCCTTAACTTTTTCAAAAGTTCCCTTATCTGAGGTTTTACCGACAATCCTATGGTATCACATATCATAGCCATTCTCTCCTGAGCAAGCTTACTACACTCTTCAAACGGATAATCATATCCAAACTCTGAGTACATAAAATTCACAAGCTTTTTGCCACCAAGTCCCAAAGTATCTGTATAAATATCCCTTGTAAGCGTATAACCATGCTCCTTCATTGCAACTGCAAGCTGCTCCATAAAAACCCTTTCCGTATCAAAGATAAGACCGTCCATATCAAAAATAACTGCCTTCTTTGATTTCACACTGTCAACCGCTTCGATAAGATTCGTAAATTCCCTTGCCATATAAAATCCCCCTCTCTAGTACAACGAATAATTAGTAGCTGCTGTTTCCCCTGTATTCTTTCGGTGTACATCCTATAGTATTTAAAAATACCCTGTTAAAATAACTTATATTGTTAAATCCAGACAGATTTGCTATTTCTCCTATCTTCTTATCCGTATCCTGCAAAAGTTTACAACTCTGCAATATCCTGTATCTCATAAGATACTGTATAGGCGACATTTTCATTGTCTGTTTGAAAACCCTGCTAAACTGTCCCTCACTCATTGGAAGTATTCCTGCAAGTTCTGCAAGAGATATCTCATATGCATAATTTTCTTTTATATAATTTATAACAGGCTCAAGTCTCTCCGAATATCTGTTTTCTATATCATCATCCTTATGTGCACGCGTCCCGTTCTGTGTCATAATATCCCATATAGCAAATATCCTGCTCCTTATCATAAGTTCAAACGGCTCAAGTCCGTGTTCCGGACAGTCATCTATTTCACGCAGATATCTTCTTATGTCCTTCTGCCATTCCTTTTCTCTATCTTCGCTCAACGGCATAAATTCAGGAAATATAAATTTATCGTTCAGAACAGGTCTTATATATTTTTTTGAGAAGATACTATGTATATCCTCATTTAGCACCTGATACGAAAAATCAATCGCATAAAATGAACATATACCGCCACACACATTTTTCGCCGTATGCAGATAATTTGAATTTATAAATACGATATCCCCCGGATTCATAAGATATTCCCTGTCCTCTATGGTAAATAAGACCTGCCCTTCTGTAAGAACAAGAAACTCGAACTCCTGATGCCAGTGAACATAAAACATGACATCTGTACCAGCCGGATATGTCAGCTTATGAAGCCCCACCGGAAACTGTGCTGTGCCGTGTTTTTCTTTTTCTTCATATTCTTTTTTCCTGCTCATTTTTTCACCCCTTTTAAATATTTTATTTCTCCTTATAACTGCAATGTATAGCTAAAATAAGATTTTTTGTCTGTTATTTCTTAGCTGTACCATTTCTCATATAGGCAGGCCTTATCCATCTGCCGCTTGTCCTTCTGTTTCTAAATGTGTCCTCACTTCTATTGTAACCTGTCACACAGATGTACTGATATCTGCTCGCCTTTTTAAGCGAACGATATATTTTTTTCAATTCTACCCAATGACGGTTATGAGCCGGGTCCCCTGAATCAGCAAGAAATACCCTGTCATTTTTTTTGTCATATGCAAATATTGTTACATAATGTCCTGGTGTATATTTCCAATAACATGAAGAATCATAACTGCTAACAAGTACGATAGCACACTTTGAAGCTGCAATATCTTTTTTAAATGAAGAGTATCTTGAAGGTTTTCTCTTCGTACCGCAGTGTATTCCGGCTTTTCTCATGCCTCTGACCATATATGGCCAGTCGATTGCACTTCCCCCCCAGTATCTCGTATTCTTTTTGGCAAAATTATACATGTCTACAGGCGAAGCTTTATAGTAAGAAGGTGTTATACTTGAATATATATTTGCCATGCAGCAAAGTCCACAGCCAAAAGCCCCAAATTTACTTCCATTCATATATGCATTTCCCCAATAACCTGACCATACCCTTTTTTCTTTCCATGATTTTGGTCCCTGAAGATATGAATATATTGTTTTTGTATCAACAGTTTTCCCGTTTGTCGGTGTCTTCTTTACAGCAGGTTTCTTGTTACCATCAGGTTCGCTGCTGGCAACAGGCGGTACTGTTTCTTTCACAACAGGTTCCGTCGTAGCTTTTATTTCCTTTCTATCAACTGATTTCCTTCCAGAATTTTCAATCTTTCCCGCAACTGCTGTCAAAATACAGACTGCAATTATTATCACCACAGCCGATGACACAGCATAAACTCTCCTTGCCTTCGATGGATTTCTTCTCGCCCAGGCTTTAAATGTTTTCTTTATTTTTCTCATAAGCCTGTACAAATAAGGTTTCTTTTTATTTTTTCTATAAGTCATGTCCTTTATCCTTTTCCTATGGGTTTTGAATCATAAATTTCTTAAGTATTACTAACAACTATCTAGTATAAATCAAAATCATCATACTTTCCATTAAAATTTTCTGAAAAATATCATCATACAAAAAGGAAATGGTGAAAATGCTACTCTCGTAACACTTTCACCATTCCTTTATCCTTTAAAAACAATTATATTCCTGACTCCCTTTTTCCATCCACCTAATATACTTTAATCCGTCCGATGTTTAATCCACTGTATGTATCAGAGGCATGTAACAGCGGCTAAAACACCATACCCTTTTCCTAATACCCTTTTTATTCTCTGAAAATATTTTTATTTTTCCGCTCATATTATCAAAGAATCAGCCTCCAGAGTCATTGTTTTTAACTAATCAATGACCGTTCACAGGACATATTTTACCTACTTTCACCTAAATTGCAACACTTTTCACTAAATTAAGTCCGAAATACAAATATTAAGGTCTGAACTTCAATTTTGGTAAAATATGCATGATAATTTTGAAAAATTTAGTTATCTGTGTTATACTGAACATCAAAACACAAAATTTAGTTTTATCGGGGGTATATGATGTTTACGGTTCTCATTTTGGAAAATGATAAAGAACAACAAAAAGCAGTTGCAAAAATAATAAACGAGCATTATGAAAATTGGCAGATTTTTAATGCAGCTACATATAAAGAAGCCTGCAATCTGATCGAAACAAAAACTTTTGATCTTTTTTTGCTGGATATTGAATTAGACACAACCGATGTTGATGATCTTGACTGTGACGGACTTGATTTTGGCAAATATATAAGAAGTATAAAACGCTACACATATGCACCTATAGTTTATATCACAGCACTTCCTGACAGAATATTTTTTGCAGTACAGGAACTACACTGCATTTCTTATCTTGTTAAACCTTATACGACATACAAATTGATAGAAACCCTTGATTATATCATTGGCGAACATACCGAAAAGAAAAAAGAAAAAATCACATTAAAAGACAGTAACGGTGTATATTTACATGTCATACTCGATGATATCGACTATATTGAGTCCTCAAGCAAAGAAACTGTTATTTATACACATGACGGCCATATAAAACTTACAAATATGACGATAAATGAACTTTTAAATATATTTCCGGACAACTTTGTCCAGTGTCACAGAAAATATATTATAAATCTTCACCATTTTTATTCATATGATAAATCAACATTCATAATACAAGTAGGAAAACATTCTATACCGCTTGGCAGGAAACATAAAAAAGCAATCGAGGAACGACTTCATCTGTAAAATATAAAATCATAACAAACAAATAAAAGCTGTACCACTTACTCTGTGGCACAGCATTTATTTTGTTTATATAAATTTAACATGACATCAAACTAATATATCACTGACCTCAAGCCAAATAACACATGATAGATAGTTCTCTTATAATGTAATCTCAACACTTGTAGTTCCAGCTTTTGCTTCTACGGTCTTTCCTTCTGCTGTTACAGTAAAGTTCTTATCTGTAGAGTCATAAGATACTGTGATGACATTTCCATTACGCTTAGCTGTTATGTCTGTAAGTTTGTTTGACTCACTGTCATAAATAGTTGCTGATGCACTCTTACCATCCTCAAGACCATATATAACCGCATCTGCTTTCTCAAGATAATCATAAACTACTGTCATCTTGTCCTCTGCATCAAAGTTACCATATGTAACAATGCTGTTCGGACGGGCAAGTATAGGTGTCTGGAAGTAGTCACACTGTCTCTTGTAATATTTTCCACCTTCATATGTCTCACCGCTCTGGATATCTGTCCATGTTCCACAATCAGGTACATAGAATTCTGCGATTCCTTCCTCATTCATAACAGGCACGATGCAGAGATTGTCACCGAGCATATACTGCTGGTCAAGATACTTACAAGCTGTATCATCAGAGAATGTAACTATCATTGAACGCATCATAGGAACACCGACATTGTGTGTCTTGTTTGCCTGCGCCCAGAGATAAGGCATAAGTCTTCCTTTAAGTACTGTGTAGTGGCGGAGTACATCACAAGCTTCTGTATCACCATCTTTATCGTAAACCCAAGGCACTCTGTAAGATGTTGAGCCATGTAAACGGCTGTGTGTAGAGAGAAGTCCGAATGCACACCATCTCTTGTAAACATCAGCAGGTGCTGTAGCTTCAAATCCACCCATATCGTGTGAGAAGAAACCGAATCCTGATGAGCAGAGTGAAAGTCCTCCACGGAGAGTTTCTGACATTGCTGAGTACTCTGCGTAGCAGTCACCACCCCAGTGTACAGGGAATTTCTGTCCGCCTACTGTTGCACTTCTCGCAAAGAGACAAGCCTTATCTTTTCCGTAGTAATCTTCAAGAGCTTCAAATACACACTTGTTGTAAAGGTATGTATAATAGTTATGCATCTTGATAGGGTCCATGCCATTGTAATATTTGCACTTTGTAGGGATTCTCTCACCAAAGTCTGTCTTAATGTTGTTTACACCCATATCAAAGAGTTTCTTAAGTAATCCCTTGAACCACTCGCAAGCCTCAGGATTTGTGAAATCAACGATAGCCATGCCCGGCTGCCACATATCTGACTGGAATACGCTTCCGTCAAGGTTCTTGATGAAATATCCCTTTTCTTTTCCTATATCGAAAAGTTTTGACTGCTGTCCGATGTATGAGTTTATCCATACACAAACCTCAAGACCTTTTTCATTGTGGAGCTTGTCTAAAAGTCCCTTAGGATCAGGGAACATATCCTTATCCCACTCAAAGTTACACCACTCATACTCTTTCATCCAGAAGCAGTCGAAATGGAATACCTGAAGCGGAATCTTACGCTCTTTCATTCCGTCGATAAAGCTCATAACTGTATTTTCATCATAGCTTGTAGTGAATGATGTTGAAAGCCATAAACCAAATGTATATGCTGGTGGAAGTGCAGGCTTTCCTGTAAGTGTAGTATAGTTCTCAAGAACATGCTCAAGATTTTCTCCACCGATGATGAAGTATTCAAGTTCCTCACCCGGTACTGTAAATGTAACCTTTGATACAGTATCTGAGTTTACTTCAAATGAAACCTTGTCTGAGCTGTTTACAAATACACCGTAGCTCTTTGATGAAATGTAGAAAGGTACTGTCTTGTAACTCTGGTCTGAACAAGTACCACCATCACAATTCCAAGTCTCAACAGTCTGGCCGTTCTTTACAAACGGTGTGAACTTCTCACCGAAACCGTAGATACACTCACCGATATCTGTCTTTAACTGCTCTCTGAGATATGTTGTATGAGCATCCTGTGGATAGTTGAAGAATTCATCATCTTCCTGAAGGTTCATGCGTGCATTAGCTGTGAACTGGCTCTCAGAAATGATAGATGTTGCTCTCCATGCACCACCTGTAAGGTGTCTGTCTTTATAATAGAACTGAACATCCCAGTCATCACCGATCTTAATCTCAACTCTTGTATCACCTGAAGTAAGTGTAACCTTATCTTCTGTTCTCTCGATAACAGGAGTATATCCTGTGTCCTCATTGAGTTCATAACGAGGAATATTGTCAAGACCTCCTCTGTAATGGTCAATGTGAACTTTGATGATATTTTCAGAAGTAGAGCTGTATGTAATCTCAAGGTTTGGTCCTCCGAGAGTCATACCTCTGTTCATAACTGTGTAAGGTGTTGCAAGAACCTTAATCGAGTTTTCAGTAGTTTCAACTTTGTATGCCTGTGAAGCATAATTTACATTATAACCTTTTTTGCTTAACCAAAATCCGTCTGCTACTTTCATTAGAAATCTCCTTTCTTTTTTCCCATTTACTTAACTTTGATTACATTATATAAGCATATTTAAGGTTCGTCTATAATTATTAGTGCGATTTTTAACACTATTATGATAATATTGAAATCAATCTGTCCGCTGTGCCTTCATTTCAACTTTCATCTTGTACATTCTCTCATCTGCAATTGAACAGACTTTGTCGGAAGTAGGCTCATCAAATTCCTCACTGCCTGCAACTCCATATGATGTCTGCATAAAATATCGATGTTTCCCCTTATTGTCATCATCTATAAATGAAAGCATCTTGTCTATACCCTTTTTTATCCTGTTATCATTCATCGATTTATCGATAATAACACAAAACTCATCACCACCCATACGGCACACAGTACCTATGTCCTCGAATGCTTTTCTTAAGATACCCGCAAAATTTATAAGAAGAAGATCACCTTCTTCATGTCCATATCTATCATTTGTTTTCTTGAGATAATTTAGGTCAAGCCAAACTACACAATAATGTCTATTTTCAGAATCAAGTTTTGAAAATTCCTCCATTGA
Organism: Eubacterium sp. MSJ-13; assembly: GCF_018918235.1. Taxonomy (GTDB): domain Bacteria; phylum Bacillota; class Clostridia; order Lachnospirales; family Lachnospiraceae; genus Butyribacter. The sequence continues at coordinate 14,154 of NZ_JAHLQE010000048.1, read as the reverse complement.
TCTTGCCCTGTTAAAAAGACTTGTCATCGGATCTGTATATGCCATCTTTAACAAGATATTTTTTTCTACATCGTCCTTAAACATACGCATGTACTCTGTAAGATAACTAAACAAAAGTGCAAGTATAAGATATATGTTTCCAACAGGCATAAGATATGACGCAATCTCCGAGATCTCGCTTGTATCACCAAATATCAAAAAGCTCGCCAATGTTATTGAATTTGAAAAGATAAGCACCAGAAAACCTGACACTTTCAACTTGTCAGACTTAGGTTTTAATATATTCTTTGCTTCCACAATAAACACAACTACAATCCCAAGTATCATGTATTCTCTGTAATATCCCGATACCTGGTTTAAATGCAGATTATAATTCCTGTAAGCAACTCCAACGGCTATTGTTGCCACAAAATCAATAAATGCATATATCCCCAAAAAAAGGCGGTAAATCTTTCTGTCTTTTTCTGTTATTTCCAACAGGAACAGTGCAATTGATACAGGCAGCAAAAACATTGTAAAATATTCTATCAGCGTATCTGTCAAAAGATCATCATTAAAAATCTGTAACAGATATCTGCTGCTTATAACATATAATCCCATCATAAATGAAAATATCCCAAGATACAAAAACTGTGCATACGTTTTTTCCCTAAATACAAGAACTACGCCCAATACTGTCAGTATGATTCCAAATACGATCAAAAAATTGCACAGCAATATAAGCACAAAATTTCTGGATGCCAGATTAACAGACATATCTGCCCCATCATAAAACTTCACCTGTCTAATATTATTGTACGAGTCTACACCATTTGCACGAAACACAATTTTAATTTTCTCTCCATAATCTTTTTGTGTTATATGGATAAAATGATATCCGTTTCCAATCGATTTTCTTTTTATATACCTTCCTATCGCATATGTATAATATCTTCCTCCGCTTATTTTCACCTGATAAGCTGTTCTCTTAAGACACATCTGTAATGTTATGCCATCAGAACTGCCATCAGGTATTGTAGCTGTTGCGACAACCTTTATTCCTTTTCCTGATTTTTTAAAATTCACTTTCGTCAGATCTGTTGTTATAACATTTCCCAGATGTCCGTCTGATGTATATTTTTTTACCTCCCATCTTACCGGCAAAACTTTTGTCTTATTCTGACTCTGAGCATACATAATCCCCGACATAAGTGCCGTAAATACTGACACAATAAGTGTCACAAGAATTATCATCCCTATCGCACGCCATGACCTGCTGTTTTTTTTCATAAAATACCTCATCTCCAATTTTTTCATAGCATATTGACTGCTATACTTATTTAAGTGCTTCTTTCAACTTACTAACATTATCCTTCATCAGATCAATATATGAAACGCCCTCTTTAAACTGTTTTTCTGTAACAGTGTGACATGTATTGAATGTCTCCACTTTTGCACCTGTCTTTTTTGCTATTTTTTCTGCCGTATCAGACTTTGTTATCTCATTTTTAAATATAACAGGAAGTTTTTCCTCTTTTATCCTTTTCTCAAGATAAGCTTCAGTCTGTTTTTTAGGAGCTTCATATTCTGAACAAACAGGATACGCAGCACTATAGACAAGCCCTATCTCATTAAAAAGATATTTCAAAGAAAATCTGTCAGCAAAGACAACATGCTTTGTCTTTCCATTTTCAACGACCTCCCTAAAGTCATAATCCAATTGTTCCAGTTCATTTTTGTAGTCATCTGCATTTTTATGATAATACTCTGCATTTTTACTATCAATTTCTGACAATTCATCCGATATGATAGATACTATTTTTTCAGCACATAGCGGTGCTGTCCACAAATGCTCATCATAATCTGTATCTTTCTGTGTATCTTTCTTATCGTCATCCTGCTCACTAATTGCACCTACAATCTCAGATGCATGCTGCATCATTGATATTTCTTTGATTTGTGCCGCATCTTCTTTTTTGACCTTAAGCAGATCAGATACCCATTTTTCGGATTCACCACCATTGTAAACAAGTACATCAGCTTTAAGTACTTCAGACATAACTGTTGAGTCCACTTTAAACGAATGTATATCCTCACCTGCCGGAACTATACATGAAATATTTACCTTATCCCCTGCAATATGCTTTGCAAAATCATAGTACGGATAAATAGTTGTCACAACATTAAGTTTTTTAGATGTGTGTGTTTCCTCTTTCTGTTCATTCTTTTTACAGCCACTCATCATACATATACCTATACATAATGCCAATGCCAGAGTAAAAATTTTTTTAAATTTCATAGCTGCCCCCATTGATATAATAAATTTTAAAGTGATAAAAGCAGCAGGACAAAAGTCCCGCTGCTTTTTATTTATGATCTTACTAAATAAGTTTCCAGACTGTTCCTTCTCTTGTATCTTTAATCTCTATTCCCTTTGCAAGAAGTTCGTCTCTTATGGCATCCGCCTTTGCAAAATCTTTAGCCTTACGCGCTTCATTTCTCTTGACGATCATATCTTCTACCATAGTCTTAAGGTCATCATCAGCCGTCTTTGTTTCCTTTTCTTTTAACAGGTCAAGTGAAAGCACCTTGTCAAAATCCTCTACAAGAGCTCTCTTTGTCGCATCATTTGTATCTGCCTTTAACACATCGTAAAGAACTGTAACTGCCTGCGAAGTATTAAGGTCACTTCCCATTGCTTCTGCAAATTTATCCTGATAGTTCTCAAATACAGCCTTGTCGATCTCACCTTCTTTTGAGAGAGCTGTTGTCTTATTGACAAGTTTCTCATATGCAGTCTTTACATTATCCATTACATCATAGCTGAATAACAATGGCTTACGGTAATGTGACTGAAGACAGAAAAATCTGTACACAAGCGGATCATAACCTTTTTCTTCCAATAAAGATACTGTAAGAAATTCACCTTTTGATTTGCTCATTTTTCCTGACTTGTCATTTAAATGTTGTACATGGAACCAGTAATTACACCATTTGTGTCCCGTATATGACTCACTCTGGGCTATCTCATTCGTGTGGTGAGGGAAGATATTGTCAACACCTCCACAGTGTATATCAAGATACTCCCCAAGATGTTTCATACTTATGCATGAGCACTCTATATGCCATCCCGGATATCCAACGCCCCATGGACTGTCCCATTTTAATTCCTGTGAATCAAATTTGGATTTTGTAAACCAGAGCACGAAATCCGTCTTATTCTTTTTATTGTCATCTTCTTCCACATCGTCACGGACTCCTACCTGAAGTTCTTCCTCATTCTGATTTGACAAAACATAGTACTCTTTAAGCTTTGATGTGTCAAAATATACATTTCCACCTGCAACATAAGCATATCCTTTTTCTATGAGGACTTCTATCATATGAATGAACTCCGGTATGCAGTTTGTCGCTGGTTCAACAACATCAGGTGTCTTTATATTTAATTTATCACAATCACTAAAAAATGCGTTCCTGTAAAACTCTGCTATCTCCATAACTGTCTTGTGCTCTCTCTTAGCACCTTTAAGCATTTTGTCCTCTCCGCTGTCCGCATCACTTGTAAGATGTCCCACATCCGTAATGTTCATAACTCTCTTTACATCATATCCCGCATAGCGAAGATATTTTTCGAGGATATCTTCCTCAATATAGCTTCTCAGATTTCCAATATGTGCAAAATGATATACTGTAGGTCCGCATGTATACATTTTTACCTTTCCTGGCTCATTTGGCACAAACTTATCAACTTTTTTTGTCAATGTATTATAAATATTGATGTCTCTCAACTCTAATCCTCCATTCAACTCTCATTTATAACTTTTATATTTTCACACTACAGTTTACTAAATTTCAGCATTTTTATCAAGTTTTGCATACTATTTTAAATGTTTCTTTGCATTAAAGAAATCTCTTGTCTCTTTTACGACCACCCCACTCAATGCAAATAACGCTATCATATTAGGGATAGCCATAAGTCCGTTAAATATATCGGCTATTACCCATACTGCACTTACTGTCATGTATGGTCCGATAAATACTGCAAGTATGTATATCCAGCGGAACACTTTTACTTTCTTCATATTTCCACCTGTAAGATACTCAAGGCAGCGTTCACTGTAATAATCCCAGCCAAGTATCGTTGTAAATGCAAAAAATACAAGGCACATCATAAGAATAAATGCTGAAACACCTGACGGGAACGGAAGCCCATGTTTAAATGCATATGTTGTAACCTGCACACCCTCAAGACCTTCTACCTTCCATGCTCCCGTAAGAACTATCGAGAGTCCTGTCATCGTACATATAACTATCGTGTCGATAAATGTTCCTGTCATGCTTACAAGACCCTGTCTCACCGGCTCATGAGTCTGGGCTGCCGCCGCTGCTATAGGCGCACTTCCAAGACCTGCCTCATTTGAGAATATACCTCGTGCAACACCTTTCTGCATCGCAACTAACATACTTCCCGTTATACCTCCTGCAACTGCCTGTGGATTAAATGCAGCTTTTACGATGACAACAACAGCAGCAGGAATCTTTGTAATATTGCACACCACAAGTGTAACTGCAAATACAAAATAGATTATCGCCATAAATGGAACTATTATCTGACTGACATTTGCGATTCTCTTGATACCTCCGATAAGAACAGCTCCCACACAGAATGAAAGTATAAGCGAAGCGATAACTACCGTCCATGAATATGTTCCTATACCCGGAATTGAAACTGTATGTGATTTTTCAGGATCAAAAAAGTTCTGAATCGCACTTGATATACCGTTTACCTGACTGAATGTTCCTATACCGAACAGACCTACACAGACACCAAAGAAAGCGAATATCTTCGCAAGCCATTTAAATTTCTCACCCATTCCAAGCTCTATATAATAGAAAGGGCCGCCAAGACTGTGATTTTCCTTATCTACAACACGATATTTTACCGCAAGAAGTCCCTCTGAATACTTTGTTGCCATTCCAAAAAACGCTGCAACTATCATCCAGAAAAGTGCTCCCGGTCCACCTGCACCTACAGCCGTAGCAACACCTACGATATTTCCTGTTCCTATAGTGGCACTAAGTGCCGTACAGAGTGCGGCAAAACTTGAAATCTCTCCCTTTGCACCCTCCTCATTCTTAACCATCCACTTTAAGGCAAGTGGAAGTCTGCGAAGCTGCAAAAATCCAAGACGAAATGTAAGAAGGATACCTCCCGACAATATCAGTACCATAAGCGGAACTCCCCACACAAGGTCGTCGATGTTCTTCAGTAACGTATTAATACTATCCCACATGATTTTCTCCTCTTGTACATAATTTAATATTTTTTACACACAAAATAAATTATACGCAAAAAGCCTGTATCAGGCAAGAAAAAATTCTCCTGCCGCCAATCTGCCAAACATCCAAATGAGTAATAACATAAAAATCCGAGTGCAAATAATATACTAACTTTAACATTGCTATCTCAGTAAATTTCACTTATATTATTGTTTATAATGATAATTTTTCAGATATTACTATAGCATTTCATCATATAGTTTCAAAACATTTATTTATAAGGAGGTACATATGAATTTTTTTGAATACACTGACAAAGAATTATCTTTCCGCAATGACGGAGAACTTTTAAGCATTACGGCATGGGGCAATAACAGCCTACGTGTCCAGTCATCACTTATGGACAAAATCCCAGATGGCTGCGCTGCTCTTATCAACCCAGATGTTGACAATATATCTGATATTGATATCAACATTACCGATGAACGCCACGCATATATCCGAAACGGTCTTATCACTGCCAAATTATATGTTCAGGAATGGGGAAATGCTTTACAGATTTCTTTTTACAACGAAAAAGACGAACTTCTTCTGCGCGAGATAGCAAACGGCGGGGCACTTACAAAAAAAGCTCGTTATTTCCACACTTTAAACGGCGACAGCTACAGATTAAAAGCAAGTTTTGAGCCTTCAGCTTCTGAAAAGATTTACGGAATGGGACAGTACCAGCAGGAAATATTTGACCTAAAAGGCTGCAATCTCGAACTTGCACACCGCAATTCACAGGCAAGCATACCTTTTTATATCTCAAGTCTTGGCTATGGATTTCTGTGGCATAATGCGGCTGTCGGTGAGGTTCATTTCGGCAAAAATACTACAGAGTGGGTTGCTGAATCAACTGACAAACTTGATTACTGGATAACCGCTGGAAACTCTCCCGCACAGATTGAGGAACAGTTTGCCTGCTGCACCGGAAAATCACCTATGATGCCTGAGTACGGACTTGGTTTCTGGCAGTGCAAACTCCGTTATTATAACCAGGAACAGGTACTCGATGTTGCAAGGGAATACAAAAAGAGAAACATACCTGTAGATGTTTTAGTTATCGACTACTATCACTGGCCTCACTGCGGTGACTGGCGTTTTGATGAGGAATATTTCCCTGAGCCTGAAAAGATGATAAAAGAACTTAAAGACATGGGAATAGAGACAATGGTTTCAATCTGGCCCCAGGTTGAATGGAACAGCGAAAATTTTGAGGAGATGAAACAACAGGGACTTCTCGTAAAGCAAAATTCAGGCATTGATGTTCAGATGACTTTCCACGGAAACAATGTATTTATGGACGCCACAAATCCACGCACAAGAAAATATGTGTGGGAAAAATGTAAAAAGAATTATGCTGATATGGGTGTCAAGACATTCTGGCTTGATGAGGCTGAACCTGAATTTACTAATTATAATTATGAGCGTTACCAGTATCATGCCGGACCTGTACTAAAAGTTGGAAACATATATCCGAGAGAATACTCAAAACTTTTTTATGAGGGACAGAAAGAGATGGGACAAAATGATATCGTCAATCTTGTACGCTGTGCATGGGTTGGCAGTCAGCGATATGGTGCTCTCGTCTGGTCAGGCGATATTTTTTCTTCATATGAGGATTTCCGCAAACAGATATGTGCCGGACTTCACATGGGACTCTGTGGTATTCCGTGGTGGACAACTGATATCGGCGGATTTCACGGTGGAAATATCGAAAGCGATGATTTTAAAGAGCTTCTTTTACGCTGGTTCCAGTTTGGAACATTCTGCCCTGTAATGAGAATACACGGCTGCCGCCAGCCATACACAAACCTCAAAAACAAAGCGGGCGAAGTCCGTGAGGGGACAGGTGCAGACAATGAAGTGTGGAGTTACGGCGAAGAAGCCTATAAGATAATGGTCAAGTTCATCCATGTCCGCGAACTTATGAGAGATTATATCCGCAGCCTTATGAAAGAAGCACACGAAAAAGGAACTCCTGTTATGCGCACGCTTTTCTATGAATTTCCTGATGATGACTGCTGGAATATCTACGATGAGTATATGTTTGGTGGAGAAATACTTGTCGCTCCGGTATGCCACGAACATGAGACAGAGCGTGAAGTTTACCTTCCTTCCGGCCATTCATGGACACTTGCACACGATGGCAAAGTGTACGAAGGCGGTAAAACTTACAATATCAATGCCCCGATAGACACACTTCCAGTCTTTCTTAAAGATGGTTCAAACGAATATCTTATAGGACAGATTTAAAAAACAAGAGAGGAGATAATTACCATGCTGCTGCAAATACTTACAAATATCCACAATATAACGACAATGATGTTTGGTATATTTATCTCCTCATTTTTTCTCGGCATTAAACAAAACAGGAAAAATATATTAACCCTGTTTGTTCTTTTTTGCTTCGAGGGTTCATTGTATGTGATAAACTATTCAATTTTTGGAGAGACTTTTGCAAACAGGATATATCCATTCATAGTCCATCTCCCGCTTGCCCTGTTTTTATTCCTGTATTACAGATATCCGCTCATATCAGCATGTACCTCGGTATTTTCAGCATATCTGTGCTGTCAGCTCAGCAATTGGATAGGTCTTTTATTTTTTGATATAACCTCCTCGCAGTATGTTTACTATGCAGCCAGAATAATGACGACCTGTATCGTGTTTGTAATCCTATGTAAATATGTATGCAGGACAACACAGTCAGTTTTTGCAAAAGAAAAATGGGAACTTTGCATAATCGGATTTCTTCCATTTACATACTATGTATTTGATTACATCTCAACAAAATTTTCAAACCTGCTTTATTCCGGAAACAAAGCCGTAGTCGAATTTATGGGATTTGCTTTTTGTATCGCATATCTTGTATTCCTTATCGTGTATTTTAAGGAATCTGAATCAAGACAGGAAGCCAGGCAGTACAATGAGCTTATGAAAATGCAGTTATCTTCTATTGAAAAAGAAATATCACAAGTAAAAATAAGCAAAAACAAACTTGCAATACTCAGACATGACATGCGCCACCATTTAAGTATAATACATACATATATAACAAATAACGATATCGACAAGGCTCAGGAATATATAAAAGAAATAAGCAATGCCTACGATGACACCATTATAACCTCATATTGTAAAAACGAGATGTTAAATTCGGTTATATCAATATACAACAGCCGTTTTGAAAATACCGGGCTATCACTTCAAAACGATATCTCCATATCAGATAAGCTGCCCTGTAATGATATGGCTTTTTGCACCATTCTCTCAAATGCACTTGAAAATTCAATGCATGCACTTGAAAATATGGATATCGAAAATAAGTGGGCAAAACTTACGCTCTCACAAAAAGGCAGCCACATATTGCTGCAGATTGAAAATCCTGTACAAAAAATACCAAGATTTGCCGATGGTATACCTGTTTCAGACAAAAAAGGACATGGAATAGGGGTTAAAAGTATAGTATATTATGTTGAGAAATTAAACGGACAATGCCAGTTTTTTATATCAGAAGGGCTTTTTATATTGAGGATAATCATTTAAATAAATCACTTCTGATATTATACACTTTACATTTTTGAGAAAGGAAATGACAGACCTTAAAACACAGTCTGCCACTTGAAAAAAAAGACACATGAAAATAGCAATTTGCGACGATGAACAGATTTTTATAGATGCCACCTGCGATATCCTTAAAAAATGGTCAAAAAAAAATTATATAGTGCCTGAAATACATTGTTTTACAAATGGTGATGACCTTATAAATGCCCAACAGAATAACTGTATGGATCTGATAATACTCGATGTACTTATGCCGCTATTAAACGGTATAGATACCGCAAGGGAACTAAGAAACAGCAATCAGTCAGTTCCCATAATCTTTCTAACATCATCAAGAGATTTTGCCGTAGATTCATATGAAGTTAATGCATTTAATTATATACTGAAACCGATTGATGAAAACCGCTTCTTTTCGGTACTGGATAAATTTCTGAACTCCTTTGAAAAAAACATGGAAACCTTCACCGCACATACGCAGACAGGTTTCTGTAAATTACAGCTTGAAAAAGTCGATTATCTCGAAGCACAGAACAAGAAAGTTATTGTTTACCTCTCAAACGGAACGATCATCGAGATTAAAGAACTATTTTCAAAATGCGAAGATATCTTCACCATTGAAAAAGGATTTTTCAGATGCCACAGAAGTTATATCGTTAATCTAAAGCGTGTTGAACAGTTTTCAAAAACACAGATAATAACCTACAATAACAATTTGCTTCCGATATCAAGAAACAGTTATCTTGCATTTAAAGAAGCATATTTTTCCTATATGTTTAACTCATAAACTTCATAAGCTATTTTTCACAAAAAATAACTGTATTATTTATCAGATATTGCTATATTAAACCAAAAAATATTAGTTTAAAATACATATAAGATATTTATAAGGAGGATTTATATTTATGAAAAAAATCAACATTGATAACCTTATATCAGAGATGACTCTTGAGGAAAAGGCATCTCTTTGTTCAGCCGCCGATGCATGGCACACAAAAAAAATCGACAGACTCGATTTGCCTTCCGTCATGGTTTCTGACGGTCCTCATGGCCTTCGCAAAGAAGATGACAGCCCTGCCCACTTCGGACTTCTCGACAGCATAGAAGCCATATGTTTTCCAACCGCTTCTGCCCTCGCCTGCTCTTTTGACAGGGAACTTATAGAAAATGTCGGAAATGCCCTCGGCAAAGAATGTCAGAGCGAAGATATCTCTGTTCTTCTAGGCCCCGGTATAAACATGAAACGCTCACCATTATGCGGAAGGAACTTTGAATATTTTTCAGAAGATCCATATCTTGCCGGTGAGATCGGAGCAGCTTTTGTAAACGGCGTGCAGAAAAATGATATCGGCACCAGCCTTAAACACTTTGCCGCAAACAATCAGGAATGGCGCAGAATGAGCATAAGTGCCGAGATTGATGAGAGAACTCTCAACGAAACATACCTGACTGCATTTGAAAAGGTTGTAAAACAGGCTAAACCTTGGACTATCATGTGCAGCTACAATCAGATAAACGGCGAATATTCATGTGAGAACAAGGAACTTCTAACTGATATATTAAGAGATAAATGGGGATTTGACGGACTTGTAATGACAGACTGGGGTGCTATGAACGACAGAGTAAAAGCCCTTGAAGCAGGTCTTGACCTCGAAATGCCATCAAGCCACGGTGAAACTGATAAACTTATCGTAAAAGCCGTAAATGACGGTTCTCTCGATATTGAGATATTAAATAATGCCGTAAGAAGGATACTTACACTTGTTGATAAAGCACTTGTTTCCAAAGATAAACATTCAGACTTTAAATATGATATGGAATGGCATCACGAACTCTCACAGGAAACCGCCGAAAACTGTGCAGTTCTGCTTAAAAATAATGGTGCACTTCCCCTTAGCAAAAACCAAAATATCGCATTTATAGGTGAATTTGCTGACAAACCGCGTATTCAGGGCGGCGGTTCAAGCCATATAAACTGTCATAAGATTGATACAGCACTTAACTGTGTAAAAAGCTTTGCAGATGTAACATATGCAAAGGGTTACAATACAGATGATGACAAAACAGACAAGACACTTCTCAGTGAAGCAATAGACACCGCCAAAAATGCAGATATAGCAGTAATCTTTGCCGGACTTCCTGATGCATTTGAAAATGAAGGTTTTGACAGAAAACATATTGATATGCCAAAATGCCAGAACGAACTTATCGAAGAAATATGCAAAGTCCAGAAGAATGTAGTCGTAGTCTTACATAACGGTTCTTCCATCACAATGCCTTGGATCGACAAAGTAAATGCAGTCCTTGAAATGTATCTTGCCGGAGAAGCTTCCGGTGCCGCTGCCGTAAACCTTTTGTTCGGTATGGCAAATCCATCTGGAAAACTCGCAGAATCGTTCCCTATGTGTATTGAAGATACACCTGCATACTTAAACTTCCCAGGCAACAGGGATAAAGTAAATTACAATGAGGGAATATTTATCGGTTACAGATATTATGACAAAAAGAAAATGAATGTGCTTTTCCCATTTGGCTACGGATTAAGCTACACAAAATTCAGATATGGCAATATGAAGATAAACAGCATGGATATAGCTGAAAATGAATTTTCATTTAATGACAACGACACTGTAAATGTAAGTATCGATATAACAAATATAGGCGATGTCTATGGAGCCGAGATAGTTCAGCTTTATATTGAGAATCACATTGACGAAGATAACAGACCAGTCAAAGAATTAAGAGATTTCGCAAAAGTAAAACTCGAGCCGGGCGAAACAAAAACAGTCAATTTCACCCTTAATTTCAGGTCATGGGCATATTATAATGAAACAATCCACGACTGGTACGCACCGTCAGGCGAATATAAGATACTAATCGCAGCATCATCAAGGGATATAAAAGAAACAAAAGCCGTTTCCATAACATCCACTGTAAAGATTCCATTTGCCGTAAACAAATCAACCACCTGTGAAGATGTTGAACGCTTTGCAAAAAACAAAGCACCGCTTGATAAAATGCTTATGAAGTGCGTAAAAGCACAGCACAAAGCCGACTCACCAAAAACCGAAGAAGAAGAACTAAAAGACCTCAAATGCGGCTTTGGCGGAGTGCCACTCCATTCAACACTCTCATTCACACCTGATGAACTTAAATACGAAGATATCCGTCAGACAATTGCAGCAATAAATGAATCGGAAGAATAATCAAATTTTAACACTGTCAGGGAAGTCCACCACTTCTATTGCATAGAGCAATAAGTGGTGAATTGAAACTTGCATTTTAAAGAAATAGCATCAGAAAATTGATGGTTTTACTCTTATGTAAAGAAATATCAATAAAGATGCTATTTCTTTATATTTTCATAATCATCTGCCCAACAAGATCATTGACAAAAATAATAATAAGCTGCACATTTTATGACCTCAGACCTGATGCATATGTGCATATTTTTCCTTTGTAGCCATACCACCTCTGATATGTCTTTCTGATTTGTTCAGGTCAAGAACTTTTCTTACCTGCCCCGCTAATGATGAATCTATGTTTTCAAGTCTTTCAGTGAGATCCTTATGTACAGTAGATTTACTGACACCAAATACCTTCGCCGCCTGCCTTACGGTGGATTTATTCTCCACCATGTAATTAGCAAGACTTACTGCTCTCTGACTTAATCTTTCATCAATTATGTATGCGTTTTTCCTTCTCCTGTTTCTAAAATTTGGCTTTTCCACTTTAAAAGCTCCTCTTATTTTTTTACATCATATGAGGAGCCTTTTTATTTTATGACAGGCTGTTGTTAAAAATTTTTAAATCACGCTCACTTTACATCGTTTCTTATAGCAGGCAATTCCATATTTAATTATCCTCTCCATACCCTCATCCCTAAGTTCTTCTTCATACCTCGTATTTGCCATGAACAGAAAAAAACTTTTAAGCATACTCATATTTAACGATTTTCCAAAACGCCTTGGTCGTGTAAATAATGTTACCTCTGATTGATTTTTCAGCAGCTCAGTTATTAAACCAGTTTTATCTATATAGTAATAATCTTCCTGAATCATCTTTTCAAAATTTTCAATTCCAAGAGGAAGTATCTTTTTTGGCATAGTTGTAGTCCCCCTTCAACCATTTCCACTATAATTTCATATTAGTGTTAATAATACAGTCAAGCGGATATTAGCAATCTGCTCTGTTACATACTTGATAGTGTTAAACAATTTATTTTAGTATAACAGATTGTGAAGATATTTCCTATATACAATCCTTAGACGATGAAAAGGCATTTTTATTATTTTTCACGTTTTTCTTCTCTCTCCTTATAAAAAGACAGACACATAAAACTGCAAAAACAACAGCTACAGCTATAAGTACCGGCATTACAGGGACTTGACAGACATCTGCTCTTATAAGCTTAAGTCCCTGATAAAAAGTGTATATACCAAATACAGAGAATATTATAAATGCAAGTGTATTAAGCAATCCCTCCGGAGTCTTACTCTTTAACAGATAGCCAACTAACATTCCAAGAATATCCGCTGCAAAAAGTCCGAGCGAGCATCCAATCCATACGATAAATGCTGCCCCCATTCCCTCATTGGCACCAAATGTTATAGCTGTAAGCTGTGTCTTGTCCCCAAGTTCTGCAACAAAAAATGTGCAGAAAACTGCAAGTGGTGCAAACTTAATCTTTGTCCTGCTGCCCTCTTCCTCCTCGTCGTCATCATCACCGGCAATAGTCGATGCTGCAAAATAGAGAAACGCAAGTGCTGCAATAGTCTTAATCAGCCAATCGGGAATGAACTCACTTACCAGCCCGCCTGCAAGAACAGCTAGTCCGTTAAGTACAAGAATTGCAACAGCAGTTCCCGATATAATATCTCTTAACTTGTATTTAGAAGTAAGAGCAATAAGCATAAGCTGCGTCTTGTCCCCCATTTCCGCTATGAATTCGGTAAAAAATACTTTCAAAAATAATAACATTCGTCTAATCTCCTTTATCTTATTGTGATGTAAACTGCGCATAAAAAGGACAAAACCAGCGTTTTGTCCTCCAAGAATTGCAAAGCAAAAGATTTGCTTTGCAATTCTTATTGGTTTTCCGTTATGTTACGAGTATTTTCCTATAAATCAAAAAAACTCATGTATATCAACTGCCAGCCGGTGTATAATACACAAGCCGTTAATCGATATACATGAGTCTCATTATTTAAGATTTGCCAGATTATACTCTTTATTATAATCAGAATGTTGACAAACCACACTTTCGCGCTAACTACTCCCTCATGGAAT
>NZ_JAHLQE010000030.1 GCF_018918235.1 Eubacterium sp. MSJ-13 | reverse complement strand
CCCCTCCTGATACAAGCAAGTCCCCACCCCCACTTATTGCTCTACGCAATAGAAGTGGTGGACTTACTTGATAGTTTTAAACAGCATAATTTAAAAATTGAACGGATTGAAAGCAAAATGAAGTGTTTTGGATATATTTAGAAATGTTTCATGCAGACAGTCAGGTAAATTTTAAATTATGCTGTTTTTGGTTGTTTTAGTATGATTATATTATTTATGTTGTTATATTGTTTTATTTTCATGATGTATAAATTATTTATATAGATAAAAAATCATATCATCTATTTTTAAAAGATTGCAAGATTTTTACATTTTGATTTGTTTAGTATAATGGGTAGATATTGCTGGTTGCATTAAACATAAAACATTATGGAAAAATTCAGTAAAATGGAGGAATGAATTGAGGTGCGGTAAAATCAGGTTTACTGATAAAGAACAAAAGAAATTTGAAGATTTATATGATACATATTCAAGGCTTATGTATTATATAGCCTTTGACATATTAAAAGATGAGGGGCTTGCACAGGATGCTGTGCAGGAAGCATTCATAAACATATGTAAAACTTTTTCAAAAATAAGTGAGCAGGATTGCAAGGATTTGAAAGGTTTTGTTGTTATTGTTATTAGAAGGGTTGCAATAAATATGTACAATAAGCAGAAGAAAAATAAAATTATTTCACTGGATGTTTTTCTCGAAAATAGAGAAACATCAGGAAAACAGGCAATACATAGGGGTATACCTGATATATCATCTGAGGAAAACAGGATAATGTATTATATGCAGAAATTGCCTTCTAAGTATGCCGATATACTTTTATTTTATTATGTTTATGGTTACAGTGCGGAGGAAATGGCACAGATATTTGATATGAAGACATCCACTGTCTATTCATATCTGAGCAGAGGAAGAAAGAAACTTGAGAAACTTCTGGAGGGAAAGAGATTATTTAAGGATTAGAAAGGAGCAGCAAGATGACTGAAAATGAACTTAAAAAGTGTCTTGAGGTTTATGAAAGGCAGGTGGTAAAAGAATATGATGATCTTGAACTTGAAAAAGTAAAATTACCCAATGGTTTTAAAAAATGTACATTGGATAAAGTGTTATATGAACGGTCAAATAAAAAAATAGTAAGGGTAAAAAAGAGCAAAGTATTAAAGCCATTGGTGGCAGTGGTTTTAATATGTGTGATTCTTATAGGTTTATTTGCATCCTCTGATATAAGTGCGGATATTTTTGGATTTGATGCGTGGGGGATGACATATTCAAAGCAGGATAAATCGGGGAATGTTACTATAGATTATAATAAAAATAGGCGTTCAAAGGAAAATGGGGGAGACAAGATAAAGAAAAGGATGTATGATGTGCCACAGTATGTACCCGAAGGGTTTGACTATATTAACAAAGAAAATGATGGTATCTGGATATATGAAGAATGGTCAAAGGAAGATAAAACACTCTATTTTACAAGAGAAAAAATCCTGAAAGATACTATATATTCTGGAAAAGATGTAAAAGGCAGGAAAGTTAATATTGCAGGATATATTGGATATTTATATCAAATAGGAGAAGGCAGCAGACAGTTACAGTGGAATGATGATGAGTATATAAATTCTATTGGAATAAATACGGATATAGATGATGGTGAACTATTTAAGATGGCTGAGAGTATGTACGAAAATAAAAATTAAAAAATTTAAAAATTTTGCAAGATTTTACTGTATTGTTTTGTTTAGTATATTGTAAAATTAAAAGTATGCATTAAAAATGTAGGAAAGGAAAATGAAAAATGAGAAACAAATTATTTAAAATTCTTGTCATTGGAATTGTTGCAGTTAATATGTTATATTTACAGCAAACGGAGGTTTTTGCTAGTGAGGTAATTGAACAGCAGGAGATAATATCACGAAATGAAAATTCAAGTCAAAATCTGACTATTACTGGTAGTACAGCTAATCTGACATTAATATATAATGCAGAAATCAAAGTTGACTCTATTGTTGTATCAGTAAGACTTCAGAAGTACATTGATGGAACTTGGAAAAGAGTGAAAATTTGGGATGATGTAAAATATTCTACTATAGCATGTAAAGTAAGCAAAAGCTGTCAGGTGACTTCAAGTGGCAGATATAGAGCAAAATTTGTTGTTACGACTAAAAAAGGAAATAGTCAGAAAACCGAAAATTTTTATTCTAATGTTGTCAATTATTAGTTGAAATTAAGAATTAAAAAAAGGCATTACTGTATTATGGAAGTTAGGAAGTTATTGTAAAATGAAGTTTATGAATATTATTTCATGAAGAAATATTTTACATAACTTAGTTGTAGGATAATGTATAAGAAGAAAGGATGATTAATATGTTTAAGAGATTAAGAAGGATAGTTGCATTGATGTTTGCATTTGTAATGATATTTTCAACCACTGCTTTTGCGGCAGAAAATGATAATAGCGATGAATTGAAGATTACGATGGAAAATGTTGAATATAGCTACGATGGACAAGTAAGCAAAGCACCAGCAGCAGCGGTGTCAAGTGTTACTATTGTATCAGAAGAGGCATACATTAATAGTAAGGGAAATGTTATCATTCCAGTTTATATTGTAGGATATGGACATAATGAAATCGCTAAATGGGATGCGACTAAGGCTAAATATGTGAAAGATATAACTTATACAAGAGCGGATCGTGTGGTGTATGCCTTTAAACAGTATTGGAATTGCGGAAAAGCAGTAGCAGGAAAGCATACTTTTAAATTTTCAACAACTTCGATTAATTCACCTTGGAATACAGTTAGTGCAATTGCACAGTTTAAGATAAGCAAATAGTTATTGGGTGACCTAAAGATAATAAAACATTATCCTACAATTACAGATAAATACAATTATGAGAGGTAAAGATATGAATGTTAATGGATTAGGATGTGAATTTAGTAATTTAAAAAGGATATTTCAGAAGCGAGAACAAAAAGGATTATGTAAGGAAACAGCTAATTTTCAAGTGGATAATGCAATAAATGATTCTTATAATACAACTTATCTTTTAAAAATGGGAGGTTTAGTATCAAGAGCATTGTCTGATGGTGCAAATGTTACAGTTTACAAATCAGATTCATATACAGATGAAAATCCAATATTACGGATAGTAACTACAGCATCAGATGGGAGTGAGACTGAACAACTAGTTGATCCACGAATGGTAGATATATCAAATGCGACAGAAAATGAGATGCTTGCATTAAATGCTTATTTAGTTGAAAAAGGAAAACTGGATGATAGTGTTTATACATCAAGTGTTTTGTCTGGAACAAATCTGGCAAAGGTGGATTTATCAAGTGCATCAAACATAAAAAAGAATTTTTTTGATAATATAAAACAAGTTATGGAAATGCAGTATAATGCAAATAATCTTTTGGGTTATATAGAATGTGGTAAAGTTTTAAATGCATATAACTCATTTATGGATATAGTGTAAATGATAGAGAATTAACAAATCAAAAGATAAAATCTCTTTGAAGCAGATAGGTGTTCAATTCAAAGAGATTTTATGGAAGGTGTATTTGTAAAAAATAATGTTTTTGATATAAAAATACACCACTTTACAATTTTATAAATGAAGCCCCCGTTTCTCAAATAAATCTTCATCTATGGAGAGCCTTTGTCCATGTTTTGCAGGTCGTCACTTTTTACCTGTAGGTGCTGGCACCAGATCATAAATAACAGAGTCTGACCTTGCATTACCGATCAAGTCGAGATTAGGGTATTCGTCAACAATGGAAACAAGATTCTTTTTCATATACCAGCCGTCACAAAGGATGATGACATTTTTCTTTTGTGAAAATTCAGGCATAACCTGACGAACCATAGATGCAGTAAGCTGCAGTTTTGATTCTTTTTTCTGCCACATCCGATAACCTAAAGGCACAGCAAGATAAGAAATCTTGTTATGTTTCCATACTGGTACGCAGAGCATCAGGCTTACAAAACAGTGCCCATTTAAGTAATTGGAGCCATTGTGGGCAGCATGGTCAAATTTATTATACATCAGAAAGCCCTGTACGATTTATTTTTTTGAAAAAAGTTGTAAAGTGGTGTTAGTATTATTAAGTAGTTCGGTATGATTTAAAATATTATAGTTTTATTCTGCTATAAAATATAGTGTGTTATTTGGAAGGTTAAGCTGTTTATAATTCTAGTTATGCTGATAAGAAATGATTATTGCAAGTTTATCAACTTTAAGATTGTCATATATAGGAAAATGAGAATCATCAAAGACTAACTGGTTAGAAGCAGTATATATGCAAATAAAAGTTTAAGAACAAAAATTATTTAGTTTTTTGACACTAATTGTTATACTAGGGAGGAGGTAGAATATGAAAATAAATAATTTCAATGGGCAAAATGATATTTACAAAGTAAATACAACTCTCAAGAAGAATAATTCGATAGTTAATACTGATAAAAAAGCAGAAAATAGCATTTTAGGTGGTGTTAGTCTTGAAATATCACATCGTGGTTTAGCAATGGCTGGGGAACTTCAGGAATTTGAAGATACATATGAAGTAAGAAAGTCATTGTGCAAAGGAATAGGAACCAAAGAGATTATTAATGGTAATTTTGTTGATACCTTAGCTGAAAATTATAAAAAACAGTCAGACGCAATTGCAGAACAGTATGATGGAGAAGAATATGATAAACAAATGAAATTGTTGGACAAGGCATTTGAAGATGCATCGGATATTGTTTCAAGCAGTTATAGCAGACAGATGCGTGTTTTAACTGGAGATATTGTGATTAACAGAACAGTAAAAGACTATTCAACACGTGAAGCTGCAGAAGAGGCATTATCAAAAAATGACACTTCATCTGACAGAGCTAATATAAGTCCTGAGCAGGGAGAAAAGGTAGCACAGGATGTTAAAAAAATATGTGTTGCGGCAAAAGATTCAGTATTGGGAAAGGGAATGATTAGTATTGATCAGATGGTGAACATAAATAGTGATACATTTTCTTATATGGATTTAAAAAAGGTAGGAGTGTTTTTGTTAGATAAGCAGCATAAATCTGATTTAACAGGAATCTCGGAATATGGAAAAAAAGTTATTTCTAATTACTTGAAGAAATAGGTATATATATTTTTCACAAAAAAATGCGTCATAATACATTTATAAATGTGTTTTGACGCATATTTTATTGAACTTGCAAAACAGTATAATGAGTATAAATAATATATGTAGAAAATATTTTTCATAAATGATAGTATTATGTTTGTGAAAAATAAGAATTTGAAAGGGGAAGTTATCAGATTGAACCAGAAATTGACGATAAATGATATTGCAAAGATGTCTGGTGTGGCAAAAAGCACAGTATCAAGATATCTTAATGGAGGCAGTGTCCGGAATGTAACAGCACAGAAAATAAAAAAAGTAATAGAAGAAAATAATTATGAGCCGAATGTTTTTGCAAGACTGAATGCAAAAGAAAGCAGGATTATAGGGTTGACAGTTCCAGGGTTTAATTCAGTAACAACACCTCGTCTGGTTGAAGCTATTGTTGATTATCTTAAAAAGAATGGTTATACACCGCTTATCATGGATACAGAAAATGATATAGGAGAGGAAATCCGTTGTATAGAACGTCTGAAAAATATGAATGTGGATGGAATCATGGTTCTGGCAACAAAAATTACTGAACAGTATGAACAGACTCTGAAGAGATTAGAAATACCAATATTGTTTTTAGGTCAGAGGTTTAAGGGACAGAATTCTATTATAAACGATGATTATAATGCAGGGTATGCGGTTGGCAGATACATAGGAAATAGAAGATTTAATGAGGTTTATATGTTATGGGTTTCTGAGGAAGACCAGGCAGTAGGTGTTGAAAGAAGGCAGGGGGTAATAGATGGCTTGTCATCATGTGGTATAAAACCAAAGAATATAATTGAAACAACATTTTTTTATAATGATGCGGTTGATAATATAAGAAAATTTGCAGATAGAATACAAAAACCTGCTGCCATAGTCTGTGCAACGGACAGGATTGCTTTTGGAGTATATAAAGTAATGCTGGAAAGAGGAATATCTATTCCGGATGAAGTTTCAGTTGTTGGATTTGGAAATTATGAAACAGGTGAATTGGTTCATCCACCACTCACCACAGTGAAATTTGACTGGAAGAATTGGGGAGAAATCAGTGCTGAAGCTATGATTCAGATGATACTTGAAAAACCGGTGGGTTCCCTTCAGATAAACCCATATGAACTCATCGAGCGTAAAAGTGTAATAGAAAAATAATTGAAGACAAAACGGATTCGCAGAATATGTGAATCCGTTTTGTGCAACTTTAACAAATTTTATACCTAATTTTTGGGAACGGTTCCTAAAATAAAAAACTTAATAAAAATCGTATTGACATAATAAAACAAAAAGATATAATAAAGAATATAAATGAAACCGGTTCCAAAATGAAAGGAGAAAGGAATATGGAAAAAAACGAGAGATATCTGGAAATATCAAAACAGATAGTAAAGAATATTGGTGGAATGGATAATATTCAGGGAACTGCACATTGTGCCACAAGACTTAGGATTGTTTTAAAGGATGATAGTCTTGCTGATATTGACAAACTTGAAGATATTGATAAGGTTAAAGGTGCGTTTATAGCAGGAAATCAGTTACAGTTGATATTTGGTGCAGGTACGGTCAATGATGTTTACGATGTTTTTGCAGAATATACACATACACAGAATATGTCATTAGAGGACTTAAAAGCAGAGAGTGCAAAGAAGCAGAATCCAGTTCAGGCAGTTATTAAGGCATTGTCAGATGTATTTATCGGTATTATGCCAGCACTTCTTGCAGCAGCTTTGCTTATGGGAATCACAAGTGTATTGGGCGGTCTTGAAGTTGTAAAAACGCACGATACATTGTATGCTATTAACAGGCTTGTAAGTCTTGCGTCTAATGGAATTTTTGCGATATTGCCTATGGCGGTATGTTATTCGGCAGTTAAGAGATTCGGTGGTAATCCGGTTCTTGGTATGGTAATAGGTGCTATAATGCTTGACAGTTCTCTTGCAAATGCTTATCAGGCGGCACAGGGAACAGTTGATGTAGAGGTTATACATTTATTTGGATTAAATATAGAGATGGTCGGCTTTCAGGGAGGAATAATCATTGCACTTATGATGGGCTTTGTTGTTGCCAGACTTGACAGATTTTTTAATCGTGTTATTCCCGATGTGATAAAACTTCTTGTCGCTCCGATGTTGACCGTATTTATATCTACGGTGGTTTTATTTACTATCGTTGGTCCGGTTGGAAGAATTCTTTCAAATGGAATTACAAATGGTCTTATGTGGAGCACAGAGCATCTTGGAGCATTTGGTTATGCTTTGTTTTCAGGTATTCAGCAGATAGTTGTTATTACCGGTCTGCATCATATCATTGGTGCTGTTGAGGCTCAGCTTATTGCATCATCCGGAACAAACTTTATAAATCCTTTGATGTCTGTGGCACTTTTTGGACAGAGTGGAGCCGTATTAGGATATCTTGCACTTAACTGGAAAGATCTGAAGGCAAGGGAACTTTGTATTCCAAGTTTTTGTTCAACATTATTTGGTATAAGTGAACCGGCAATTTTCGGAGTGAACCTTCGTTATAAATTTCCTTTAGTTGGAGGCTGTATTGGAGGTGCGGCAGCGGGTATATATGTGTACTATTCAAAATTGACAGCTCTTGGATTTGGAACAACAGGTGTTCCGGGAATGGCTATTGCAAATCCGGCTCATCATGGATATATAAATTATATAGTTGCACATGCAATCGCAATATCGATTGGTTTTATCTGTACGTTGGTATTAGGCAGAATGTGGTCTTCTGACGATAAAGATAATGACGGGGACAACAAAGAAATGAAAATTGAGACAGTAGAGGATGTTTGTACATCTGACACAAATGTGTTTTACGCAGCAGCAGAAGGAGTAGTAAAGTCAATTTCAGAATCATCAGACCAGACATTTTCAAAGAAAGTTCTTGGTGATGGAGCAGTTATTTTTCCAGAAAAAAGTGGCATAGTATATGCCCCATGCAGAGCGAGAGTTTCTCTTGTATATCCTACAGGTCATGCGGTCGGACTTACAAGGGATGATGGAACGGAAATTTTGATACATTGTGGTGTAGATACTGTAAACATGAACGGTGAAGGTTTTGAAACACTTGTAAAGGAAGGACAGATTGTCAATGCCGGAGATGTTTTGGTAAGATATGATATAGAACTTGTAAAAGAAAGAGGATATTCACCTGAAATATTGGTGATATTTACAGAACTTCCGGCTGGAAAGAATGTTAAGATCAATGAACATAATGCATCAAAAAATGATAAGATGGCAGAGTTTGTCTAAAATTATTATGTTATTATGCAAATAGCAGAGTATATGTAACTATATGTTTTATAAGAATAGTAAGTTCCTGTTTTCTAAATTGCACAGCAATAAAAAGCAGGAACTTGCTTGGGTTATAATGGTATGTGATAAACGAAAGGAATAGTAAGATTATGGATAAGAAAGAATATTTAGCTGAGTACCAGAAGCATGAGGATATGAGAAAAAGAGTGAAGATGGATAAGAACAGATTACATTTTCACATAATGCCGCCGACAGGCTGGATGAACGATCCAAATGGTCTGTGTGAATTTAATGGTGTAAACCATATCTATTTTCAATATACGCCATTTCTTGCAGGCTGGGGAGAAAAACTGTGGGGTCATTATACTACAAAAGACTGGATAAATTATACACAGGAGGAGCCTTTTTTGTTCCCTGATACAAAATGGGACAGGGATGGGGTATACAGTGGTTCTGCATTTGTTGAGGAAGATGGTATTCATTATTTCTATACAGGAAATGTTAAGTTGACAGACAAAGATTATGATTATATTATGAATGGAAGGGAGCAGAACACAATACATATATTTAGCCGTGATGGAAAAAACATTGAATATAAAAAGATTGTGATGACAAATGATGACTATCCGGCTGACATGTCAAAGCATGTAAGGGATCCCAAGATATATAAGGTAAATGATGGTTATTATATGGTTCAGGGTGGAAGAAATTCTGATTCCAGAGGTTGTGTGTTACTCTTTTATTCTAAAGACCTGAATAACTGGGAGTGGTATGATACAGTGTATTCAGAGGAGCCATTTGGTTATATGTGGGAGTGTCCTGATCTGTTTGAGATTGAGGGACAGCAGATATTGGTTTGTTGTCCACAGGGGGTTGAACAGAAAGGATATGATTATCAGAACATATACCAGTGTGGTTATTTTCCTGTGACATTTGACATAGAGAACAAGTCATATAAGTTTGGTGAATTTGAAGAACTTGATAAGGGATTTGACATTTATGCAACACAGACATTTGTTGATGAACAGGGCAGAAGGATTTTGATAGGCTGGATGGGGATACCGGATGCAGATTATGATAATGATGTGACTGTTGAGTATGATTGGATACATGCACTGACCATGCCTAGAGAGCTTTCGTGGAAAGATGGAAAAATATACCAGAAACCGTTAAAAGAAATGGAACAGCTTCGTAAGAATAGTTTTAGTTCTGAACTTTCAGAATTTTCGGACTGGTCGCCGAAGGACTGTTGTTTTGAGATGCGTGTAGATATTGAAGATTCAGGCAATATTGAATTAAAACTCAGAGAGGATGTGACAGTTTCATGGGATGGAAATCTGTTCACATTGGAACTGGGTGAAAGTGGACATGGTAGAAAGAAAAGGGTTGCACAGTTATCATCTCTTTCGGACTTTACAGTTTTTTCAGACACATCTTCTATTGAAATTTTTATCAATGGCGGAGAGACTGTTATGACATCGCGTGTCTATAGTGAAAGCCTTGAGCAGAAAGTAACACTTTTATCTAAAGGGATAAAGGGAAGTATTACCGGATATGAACTGGGAACATTTATCGTAGAGAGAGGAGAATGTTGATGAAGAAATACGATGTAACGGCATTAGGAGAGTTATTGATCGATTTTACTGAAAATGGAAAAAGTACGCAGGGAAATCCTTTATTTGAAGCAAATCCGGGAGGAGCACCTTGTAATGTATTGGCAATGCTGTCTAAATTAGGACATAAGACGGCGTTTATTGGTAAGGTCGGAGATGACTTTTTTGGAGAGCAGCTAAGGGCTGCTATAGAGGAAGTTGGTATTGATGCATCAGGACTTTGTGTTGATAAAGCTGTTCATACAACGCTTGCTATGGTACATACATATCCTGATGGGGACAGAGATTTTTCTTTTTATAGAAATCCGGGAGCGGACATGATGTTAAATGAGGCAGAGATACCCGAACAGCTTATAAAAGATTCAAAGATATTTCATTTTGGAACATTGTCGATGACACATGAAGGCGTTCGTGCCGCAACAAAAAAAGCGATTGCTATTGCTGAAGAGTCAGAATGTATAATATCGTTTGACCCAAACCTGCGTGAGCCTCTCTGGGAATCTATGGATGATGCCAAGGAACAGGTTTTATACGGCTTAGAGCATTGTAATATTTTGAAGATTTCGGATAATGAGATTCAATGGCTTACCGGAAAAGAGGATTATAATGAAGGGGTAGAATGGATTCTTGAAAGATATGATATTCCTCTGATCCTTGTATCTATGGGAAAGGAAGGCAGCAGGGCTTATTATAATGGAATGATAGTTGAAAAGAGTGCATTTGTTCAAAAGAACACTGTGGAAACGACTGGTGCTGGAGATACTTTCTGTGCATGTGTACTGCATTATATATGTATGAATGGCTTAGATGGTCTTACACAGGAAAAGCTGACTGATATGCTTACATTTGCCAATGCGGCAGCATCAATTATCACAACAAGAAAAGGTGCTTTAAGGGTTATGCCTGATGAGGATGAGATAAGACAGATGCTTTTACAAGCTTAATGGTACTAAAAAATAAAATATCACTATACTTGTCGGTGATAAAATGCGTCAAAGCAGCATAAAAATGTGCTTTGACGCATTTTTTATGCTACTTGACCGTGAGGTTATATAGGATGTATTATATGATGCAAGGGTTAAAAGCAGATAGCAATGCAGCAATCCGCAGCATCATTATGTTAAAAACGAATCTGATATGCATAGAAATGAGGTCAGTATGATTAGGATAGGAACGAGAAAAAGTAAACTTGCTTTAATTCAGACAGAGCTTGTCAAAGCTCAGATCTTAAAATATTTTCCCGATGAAAAAATAGAGATTGTTCATGTGGTTACGCATGGTGATAGAGTTTTGGATACACCGCTCGGTGAGATTGGCGGCAAGGGGGTTTTTACGAAAGAGATTGAGGAAAAGCTGCTCGATAAGACTATTGATATTGCCGTTCATAGTGCAAAGGATGTGCCTATGGAACTTGCGGACGGTCTTTGTCTTGGTGCGGTTCTTTTAAGGGATGACAACAGGGATGTTATTCTTAAAAGAAAAGAAACAAAAAAAATCGGTGCAGGCAGTATCATAGGAACAAGCAGCTTGAGGAGAGAAATCCAGATAAAGCAGATATATCCGGATGTCACGATAAAATCACTGAGGGGCAATGTCGGAACAAGGATAGATAAATTAAAATCAGGTGAGTATGACGCAATTATTCTTGCGGCGGCAGGGTTAAAAAGGCTTGGTCTTGACAATGATAAAGAACTTGATTATATATATCCTGACGAGGAGAAATTTATATCTGCGGCAGGGCAGGGGATTCTTGCAATCGAGTGCAGAAACGGGGATTTAAAAGATGTTATGGCAGCACTTGATGACAGAAAAGCAAGGATATGCCTTGAAGCTGAGCGTGAATTTTTAAGATGTCTTGACGGAAGCTGTAATGCCCCCTGTGGTGCTCATTGTACGGTGGATGAGCATGGTTTTAAGTTCAGGGGGATGTATGCTTGCGATGGCAAAACTCCGAGGTATGTCATTATAAATCAAAAATGGGACGGACAGTGTGAAAAAATTTCTGAGTCGGTCAATGCAGATAATACGGATTTAGAATTTGCCGTTAATCTTGCAAAAAGGCTTGTTGATGTTTTGAAATCTGATAATAAGAATATTGATAGTAAAAATGAGAATGGGAATACAAAAGTTTGTGTTATTTCAAAATCAGATAATGCAAATATTGATATAAAAAACATTGGTATAAATATGAAAAAAGATGCAATAAAAAATTCATTTTCGGGTAAAAAAGGAATGGTTTCTCTTGTAGGGGCAGGTCCGGGAAAGAGAGATTATCTGAGTATCGAGGCTTTAAGATGTATTAAAAAGGCAGATGTTATCGTATATGATGCACTTATCTCGCCATCAATATTAAATGAAGCGAAGATGGATGCAGAACTTATCTATGTAGGAAAGAGAGCTGATACGATTTATAAAAAACAGCCTGAGATAAATGAACTTCTCATAAATCTTGCTTTGAGCGGAAAATATGTTGTTCGTCTTAAAGGCGGTGACCCTTTTATTTTCGGCAGAGGTGGCGAGGAGGCTCTGGCACTTGGAAAAGCAGGGATAAGATATGAGATAGTGTCAGGGATTTCATCTTCATACAGTGTTCCGGCAAATGCGGGTATTCCGGTAACGCATCGTGGGGCTGCTTCATCGGTTCATATTATTACGGGGCATGAACATCCGGCAAAGCCATCAGAAGCACTTGATTTTTCTGTTATTGCAAAAGAGGAGGGAACGCTTGTATTTCTGATGGGACTTAGAAGTCTTGAAAATATCTGTGAAAAACTTATCAAAAACGGAAAGAACGAAGAAACACCTGTTGCTGTAATCTCAAAAGGAATGACGGCAAAACAGAGGACTGTATATGGAAATCTTCTGACTATTAAGGACGAAGTCAGAAAAAATAATATAGAGGCACCGGCAATAATAGTGGTCGGTGATGTTGTCGGAGTCGGGAAACAGATATGTGAGTGGCAGAGTAGGAATGACAAAAAAGTGCTTAGCGGAAAGCGAATACTTGTAACAGGTTCAAGGAATATGGCAGATAGTCTTGAAAAGGAATTTGAACAGTACGGCGGTGAGACTATTGCGATAAGCCTTGTTGAGACAATACCTGATTACAGCGGTTGCGATGATATACTTAACAATCTTGAAAAATATTCATGGCTTATTTTTACAAGTGCAAATGGTGTAAATATTTTCTTTGACAGACTGCGGGATTTGAGAG
The DNA here is from genome assembly GCF_018918235.1 of Eubacterium sp. MSJ-13. Lineage (GTDB taxonomy): Bacteria > Bacillota > Clostridia > Lachnospirales > Lachnospiraceae > Butyribacter. The sequence continues at coordinate 14,075 of NZ_JAHLQE010000030.1, read as the reverse complement.
TGGATATAAGAAAACTTGCAAATGCCAGCTTTGCCGTAGTTGGTACATCGACAAAAAAAGCACTTGAAAAATTTGGGTTATATGCGGATTTTATACCATCAAAATTTACATCAAAGACATTGGTAGAGGAATTGTCAAAAGATTTGACAGATAAAGATAAAATACTTATCGTAAGAGGAAAACAGGGCAAAAACTTTATTGAGGATAAATTTAGTGATATGTCGGATGAGTTTGACAAAATCTGCATTTATGAGACAATTCAGGACGAAAGGCGTGCTGACGAAGTAAAAAGGATATGTTCTGATGTTGATTATATTGTTGTTACAAGCGGTTCAGGTGCAAGGGCATTAAGGGATATGGCAGGATGTGAGCATGACAATATCGTTGCGATAGGTCCGGTGACAAAGAGGGATTGCGAGGAAGCAGGACTGAGGGTGAAACTTGTTGCAGAGGAGTTTGATGCAAGAGGTATTGTGGATGTTATCGTAAGGGATGTTGAGAAAAGTTTTTAGGCTGTGGTGATTATACAGTTATAACAAATAATATCGTCGGCATGCTTTAGCCAACAAAAATGCCGACTAACATTATTTGTTATATCTGTACAATTTATTACAGGTAAAGGTTGTTTGGCAGTATACAATATAATTTAAGAAAATAATTGATGATACAATATTGAAGCTATATAGGTATTATTAAGATGAATATTTGTAAATATAGATATGGAGGTACTTTGCAAGATGAATATAAGGTCGAATATGGAAAATTCTAAGGTTTTGTTTGAAAAGTCGCTTGAGAAGATTCCCGGTGGTGTTAATAGTCCGGTGAGGGCTTTTGGCAGTGTCGGTGGTTCTCCTGTTTTTATAAAAAGTGCTAAGGCAGACCGCATTTACGATGTGGATGGCAATGAATTTATTGATTATGTATGTTCATGGGGACCGGGGATTTTAGGTCACGCACATCCACAGGTTATCGAAGCGGTTCAGAAAGCCTGTGTTGACGGTCTTACTTTTGGTGCTCCTACTAAAAAAGAATTGGAACTTGCTGAAATTATAACGGATGCAATGCCGTCAATTGAGAAAGTAAGGCTTGTAAATTCAGGCACAGAAGCTACGATGAGTGCCATTCGTACTGCAAGGGGATATACGGGCAGAGATATGATAATAAAATTCAGGGGAAATTATCATGGTCATTCTGACGGGCTTCTTGTAAAGGCTGGTTCGGCAGCTCTTACAACTGCTGTTCCAGACAGTGCGGGAGTTCCGGCTTCTTATACACAGAACACTCTTGTTGCAGAGTACAATAATGAGGAGTCCGTAAGAGAACTTATGGAGCAGTATGGTGACAATGTTGCAGCTATCATAGTAGAGCCTGTAGCCGCTAATATGGGTGTTGTTCCTCCGAAAGAGGGATTTTTAAAATTTCTTCGTGATATTACATTAAAATATGGAACGGTTCTTATATTTGACGAGGTTATAACAGGATTCAGGCTTAAATTTGGCGGAGCACAGGAGTATTTTGGTGTAAAGCCTGACATGACTACGCTCGGCAAGATTGTCGGCGGCGGTATGCCTATCGCTGCATATGGCGGCAGAAAGGAGATAATGGACAGGGTTTCTCCGACAGGTCCAGTTTATCAGGCTGGTACATTGTCAGGAAATCCTATTGCAACAACGGCTGGAATAGAGACTCTTAAAATATTAAAAGCACATCCTGAATACTATAAACAGATAGATGAGAGTGCGAAAAAACTTGCAGATGCGTACAGAAAGATGGCAAAAGAGAAAAATATCCCTCTGCATGTAAATCAGATAGGTTCACTTTTATCTGCATTCCAGACAGGTGAGGTTGTAGATGATTATGACAGTGCACTTACCTCTGATACAAATGCATATACAGAGTATTTCTGGAAAATGCTCGACAATGGAATTTATGTTGCACCTGCACAGTTTGAAGCAATGTTTGTGTCAGTCGCACATACGAAAGAAGATATTGAGAGGACTTGTGAGGTTATCAGTTTATGAGCATACAATTACTTTGCGTAAGTCATAAGACCGCAGATACAAGGATAAGAGGTCTGTTTGCATTTGATGATGATGCAAAGGCGAGGATAATGGAAAGGCTTGTAAGTTCGCCTTATATAAATGAAGTGGTACTTCTTGCAACCTGCAACAGAACGGAGCTTTACTGTGAAGTCCAGAAAAAAACGGAGACAGCGGTGCTTTTTATGCAGCAGGTACTTTTAGAAGAAGCCGGAGTTTTTGAAAATTCAGAAATCCAGGATGTAATATTAAGATATGAAGAAAAAAAGGCAGTTCACCATCTTTTTATGGTGGCGGCAGGTCTTGACTCCGTTGTGCTTGGTGAAGACCAGATTTTGGGACAGGTAAAAAATGCTTATCTTGCAAGTGACAAAAAAGGATATATAGGAAATACATTTCACTCACTTTTTCAGGCGGTGATGGCAGCGGCAAAGAAAGTAAAGACAGATACACCTATGTCAAAGACTTCCGTATCAACCGCAAGTCTTGCACTAAAACAGGCAGTCAGGGAATTTGGCTCACTTTCCGGAAAAAATATTATGATAATAGGAGCATCTGGGAAAATCGGAAATATAGTTATGTTAGATGCACTTGATATAGAGGGTGCAAATGTTTATGTCACCGCAAGAAACCATATTCCCGAAAAAAATGCGAGATGCAATATAATAGATTACAAAGACAGATATGAACATATGGAGAAGATGGATGTTATAATAAGTGCAACATCAAGTCCGCATTATACTGTCACAAGAAAGCATTTTGAGGAAAAAGAGCATAAAGCTAAGGTAGTATTTATCGACCTTGCAGTTCCGTTTGACATATCGCCTGATATAGAGGAAATACCGGGTGTGGCAAGATATTCAATGGAAGATATGGACAGGCTTGCCGCAAAGAACAATGAATTAAAGAAAAGTTATCTGTGCGATGCAAAAGAGATAATAAGGGAATATGAGCAGGAATATCTTAAAAATGAGATATTCAGGGCAAATCGTGAGAGAATAGATGGATTTATGGCATATATCAGAGAAAATGCAGAGAAAAAATCACTGGATACGGCGATTCATAAGATGATTTTTGATATAAAAGAGAAAAGTAATGCACAGGAATTTCAGGATTTTGTGGAAATAATTGCAAAAATACAGTGATAGTGTTGATTTATCGACGAAATGTTATTGATGTATGATTAAAATATGTATTGATGCAGAGGGCAAAATAATTTTTGTACCCAACATAATATTTGGGATAACAAATTTTGTGGAAAGACAGAGATAAAGAAAAGAGGAAAAATATGATACAGAGAGCAAGAAGATTAAGACAGAATGAGATATTAAGGAAGATGGTAAGGGAGACAAGAATGGATAAGTCATCTCTTGTTTATCCTATGTTTGTAAGAGAAGGAGAAAATATAGTTGAGGAAATTCCATCTATGGAGGGGCAGTTTCGTTACAGCATAGACAGAATGTCTGAGAAACTTGAAAGTCTTAAAAAAGCAGGTGTTAAAAGCGTTATCCTGTTTGGCATACCTGATGTAAAAGACGAAGTCGGAAGTGGTGCTTATGATGATGAGGGAATCGTGCAGAGAGCTTTAAGGGCGGCAAAAAAAGATTTTCCTGATATGTATTTTATAACAGATGTGTGTATGTGCGAATATACTTCACACGGTCACTGCGGACTGCTCTGCGGTCATGATGTAGATAATGACTCCACACTTGAACTACTGGCAAAGACAGCGGTTTCCCATGTGAAAGCCGGTGCAGATATGGTTGCACCGTCAGATATGATGGACGGCAGAGTGCTCGCAATCAGAAATGCACTTGATGAGAATGGCTTTACAAACACACCTATAATGTCATATGCCGTGAAATATGCATCATCATTTTATTCACCGTTCAGGGATGCAGCAGGCTCAGCACCTTCCTTTGGTGACAGAAAATCTTATCAGATGGACTATCACAACAGAAAAGAGGGAATAAAAGAAGCCTTGCAGGATGTTGAAGAGGGAGCAGACATCATTATGGTAAAACCTGCGATGAGTTATCTCGATATAGTTAGGGAAGTCGCTGATACAGTAGATGTGCCTGTAGCGACATACAGCGTGAGCGGAGAGTATGCGATGGTAAAAGCGGCAGCAAAGGCAGGCTGCATAGATGAGGAAAAGATAGTGTGTGAGATGGCAGCAGCAAGTTATAGGGCAGGTTCAAGCATATATCTTACTTATTTTGCAGAGCAGATAGCAGAGTATATGGATAGAGGACTGATTGGGTAGTGAAAGGAAATCAATCTATGACAACAAGAGAAGAAGCATTAAACTTTGGTCTTTCATTTCCAGATACTTACCAGAGTGCCCCGTTTCACGATGAAAACTGGCAGCTTGTGCGTGTGAAAGGAAGTAAAAAGGCTTTTTTATGGACATATGAGCGAAACGGCTTTATAAACCTTAATGTAAAGGTAAATGATGAATGGCGTGACTTTTGGAGGGATGCGTTTGAGTCTGTTATTCCGGGCTATCACCAGAACAAGGAAAATTGGAACACCATCATTCTTGACGGCTCGATTCCTGACGATGACATTAAAAGGATGATTACGGAAAGTTATGAAATAGTGACTGACAGCCCGACTAAGAGGATTTATGAGGCGGTTAAAAAGATTCCTAAGGGAAAAGTTGCGACTTACGGGCAGGTTGCGGCTATGGCAGGCAATCCCAAGATGTCAAGAGCCGTCGGAAATGCTCTGCACAAAAATCCAGACCCGGAGAATATACCATGCTTTCGTGTGGTAAATTCTAAGGGAGAGCTTTCAGGGGCATTTGCATTCGGCGGTGAAAACGAGCAGAAAAAAAGGCTTGAAGCAGATGGAATTGTAGTCGATAATGGCAGAGTTGATCTTGGCAGATACGGAGTGCAGCTAGAGGAAACTGAAAATGATATAGGAATAATAAAAAATTGACACAAAAATAATAAAAAACTGACACGAAATTTTCGTTCTAGTGACATGAATTTTTTTTAATTTAATACTATCAAGGAAGCAGCAGGGTGGATTGCGAATATCCGCTTGTTTTCTAACAAAAGAAAAAGGAGTCATAAGAATGAAAATTAAAAGTCAGATCAGCAATGCAATAAAAAAGAAATTGTTTAACACACTTATTATCAATGAAGAAGTATTTTCGCAGATGGCTGAAAAGGAAATTCTTTCAGATAAACAGGAAAAATACGGGTATGATACAAATATTGATAATATTCAGCAGTCTATGGCAGTACAGACTTATAAAAAAGAACTGGTCATAGAGCACATTCTTGATGATAAGACTTATAGTTTCAAAAATGCTCTTTTGATATTGAATCCATATAAAATATCATTATTAACGGCGGTTTTAATCTTTAATACTGACATGAAATGTATGGTTAAATATAAGATTAAAGGTATTCGTGGTTCTAAAGATTATATAATGTGTGATGATACATATACTACAAGGCACAGGGTTCCTATAACCGGTCTTTATGAAAATGCTTATAATATCGTTCAGATATATCTGCTGGATGAAAACCAAAAAGTATTAGATTCAAATAAAATAATGATACATACACCTGAACTTAAAGGAAAACTTGAAACGGGTGTAGAAGTAACAGGATATATTGGGGATGACTCAAATAAATTTATGCTTGTAACAGGTGGTTACAGCGGTTCAACATATGCTTTTGATAACAATGGAAATGTACGTTTTATACTTGGCAGGCCATCTCATCCGTATGGTATTCATGAGCTTGGCAATGGAAGATTTTTATATGCGGAAAAATATATGCGTCAGCCTAATTATGGAAATGCACATTCTGTCGTAATGCATGAGATGGATTATATGGGTCGTGTACATAGAACATTTCTTCATCCAAATGGATATCATCATTGGGCGGTCAGGGAAAAAAACAGTGGAAATTATCTTATAGCATCAAGTTCTATCACAGATTCATTTGCCGAAAATATGATAATTGAGATGAATCCAAAAACGGGAAATGTGATAAGGGGCATAAATGTAAATGATCTGTTCGATGATACATATGTCACAAGAAGTGATTGGGCACATATAAATTCATTTGATTATATACCGGAAGAAGACTGCGTCATAGTTTCTATGAGAAATATTCATACATTAGCAAAAATAAGTCTGAGAAATAATGAACTTATATGGCTTATCGCAAATCCAAAATTTTATACGAAAACAGAACAGAAAGATAAAGTTTTAAAACCAGCAGGTCATATTGACTGGTTTTTCCAGCAGCATGCGGTTTCACTCCTTGAATATGACAGCGAAGCCAAGAAATATAAAGTTATTTTATTTGATAATCATACGGCCAACAGAAGACCTGTAAAATATTTTGATAAAGTAGAAAGGTCAAATGTACTTATATTAAATATAGATGAAAAAAACGGAACAGTTTCACAGGAGAAAAGAGTGCCAACTTCTTTAAGTATAACACGCTCAAATGCAATGGTAACAGATGACGGAAAATATATATACGCTATGTGTGGAAATCTAAAGGAAGATATTGACGGATGCAGGGCAAAAATATATAAATATGATTATGATTCAGGTGAATGTGTAACGGAGATATCATGCAAAAAGGATTTTTTCAGTGGCCGTGAAATTCAATTTGATATAAAGGAGCTGTCAAAAACTATTTGTGGCAATGGTGCTATAGTTGTTGGAAACTTGAAAACTCCAATATATAAAGATGGCAGTTTTGATAAATTTTACAATTCTGCTGATATAAGAGAATATAAAGAAAATACTACAGAGGAATGTTTTGAAAACGGGTTACCTGTTATGCTGCGTATAGTTGGAGATATATTGCAGATTTACAGCAGGGATCATCTGATAAAAAAGGTATATCTTTACGATGAAAAAGGAATATATGTGCATGATTTCTCAGATACGGAGCAGAAAAGCCAGATATTTATAAAACACAAATATTATATAAATGTGCCGTTAGCTCAGATAAAAAATGGAAGATACAATATTGCTGTAAATATAGGAGATAATATTTATAAGACTGGGTATTGGATAAAAAAGCATAGCATAAATAGTGGTACAATGAATAATTAGTAATTGATTAAAAATATTCGATTGACATAAAATTGTAAATTGTGTATTGTTATAATGTATGACATTTTCAAAGGTAAAATAGAAAAAAGTTAAGGTTTGCCGGGTGTCATACAGATAACAATATAGTGCAGAAATGCAGATTATAAGGAGGATGAGAAGTGAAAAAATCAATTAAATTTCTGATTACTACAGTTGCCCTTACAGCAGGGGTGCTTGCTTTTTCTAAGGCAGACAGTAAAGCGGCAGTTGTAGATGTTGCACAGACGGACGCAGGGGACACGGAAATACAGTTGCAGTGGTCGGCAGCTCTCGGGGCACAATCCTATGCGATACAGTTTAGTGAAGATGGTAATTCAGGCTGGGTTACTATGGAGACAACATCGAGTACAAATGACAGTGTCGGAAATCTTGCATCTGGTCATACATACTATGTAAGAGTTGGTGGATTTAAGGAGTATTCATGGAAGATTGACAAGGAAAATACTCCTGAGGCAGATACAGGCTGGTCACAGCCGGTTGAGATGGTTACTGCACCAAGCGTAAACAATATGACACTTGTTCAGGTAGGGGCTACAACAGATTCAATTACAATGAAGTGCTCAGAAGTACCGGGAGCAAATCTTTATCAGCTTAGCAGCGGTATATATAATGATTTTTCAGTTATTGGAGAAAGTGAAACTACTGTTATAACTACTTCAAAGGATAAGCCACTTACACCGGGAACATCATATACAGTTCACTGTTATCCCTGCCGTGTAGCAGCAAGTACAGGTTTTATAGCAAGACATGATTATGCAAGTCAGTACGGAAAAAAGACATTGACAAATAAGATTGCGAATAATAATTTTGGTTTTACAAATATCTGGTATTCTCTTAATTCATACAAAATAGGCGTTTTGTCAGATGATGCAGTAGGAGCTTACGATGGTATTCAGGTACAGCTTCAGACACCTGCCGGAAAAAATGTTAAGTCTTTAACAGGCAGTGGAAATACAATCGGATTAGATAACGTAAACGGAGCATTTTACCGTTATCGCCTTCGTACATATGTAGACTGCGGCACAGAAGGAAAATCATACAGTGCATGGTCAGGTTATCGATATTTCGGACTTCCTAAGAGTCTTAGTGTATCGTCATCAAAAAATAAGATTAAGGCAAACTGGTCAAAGATAGCAAATGCAAGCAGCTATACGGTTTATATTTCAAAAAATGAGAACTCTGGTTTTAAAAAGGTTAAAACAGTAACTAATAAGTCAAGAAATGTAACGATAAGTAAGTGTGGCGGCAGTAAGCTCAAACATGGAAAGCGTTATTATCTAAGAATATGTGCAACTTCAAAAGTTGGAAATAAAACATATAAGAGTGACCTTATTTCTACCTCATATGTTTACGCTTCAAAATATTAGTATAACATGAATTAAATTAGAAATATCAGTTTAGCTGATGTGCAAAAAATAAAACGGACTGTCGTAATGCATAATATACTATTGTATATAAAAATTATGACAGTTTGTTTTTAGTTGATAAACTGTTATACAGAAAATAAATTTGTAAAATAGCATAATTCCTATTGACATGATAGGAAAAGTAGGGTATATTTATAGCCATGGGCTACTAAAACATATAGAAAAAGTAGGAAATACGAAAAATAAAGGGGGTTACCCAATGGAGTTTAGAGAACTGACAACCGATGTGTTGATCATTGGAGGCGGTACAGCAGGCTGTTATGCAGCGATAACACTCGGTCAGGAAAAGGATGTAAAGGTCCTTATCATTGAAAAAGCTAATATCAAGCGAAGCGGCTGTCTTGCAGCAGGTGTAAATGCCATAAATGCTTATATAACTGAGGGTCATGTTCCACAGGATTATGTGGATTATGCCAAAAAGGATGCTGACGGCATAGTAAGAGAGGATCTGCTTCTTTCCATGTCAGAGAGACTAAATGAAGTTACGGCACATATGGAACGCCTCGGTCTTGTTATTTTAAAAGATAAAGATGGCAAATATGTTGCAAGGGGAAACCGAAATATAAAAATAAATGGTGAAAACATCAAGCCTATTCTTGCGGATGCAGTAAAGAACCTTGAGAATACAACCGTTATAAACCATGTGAATATCACAGATTATATAGTTGAAGACGGCGTTATCAAAGGTGCTTACGGATTTGATGTAAATGACAGAACCGCCTATAAGATAAATGCAAAAGCAGTCATCTGTGCTACAGGTGGTGCGGCAGGTCTTTACAGACCGAACAATCCGGGATTTTCAAGGCATAAGATGTGGTATCCGCCGTTCAACACAGGAGCCGGATATGCTATGGGAATCAAGGCGGGAGCTGAGATGACAACATTTGAGATGCGTTTTATAGCACTCAGATGTAAAGACACGATAGCACCTACGGGAACTATAGCGCAGGGTGTTCATGCTAAACAGTTAAACTCTGACGGTGAGATATATGAGGATAAATATGGTCTTACTACATCACAGCGTCTTTACGGTACAGTAACAGAGAACAAAGAAGGCAGGGGTCCTTGTTACTTAAAGACAGATGAGATATCAGATGAACAGCAGAGTGACCTTTACAAGGCATATCTCAATATGGCACCGAGTCAGACACTCAAATGGATAGAGTCTGGCAGAGGTCCTAAAAATGAAAATGTTGAGATAGAGGGAACAGAGCCGTATATAGTAGGCGGCCATACAGCGAGCGGTTATTGGATAGACAATGACAGAAAGACCACTATCGCAGGACTTTATGCAGCAGGTGATGTTGCAGGCGGATGTCCGCAGAAATATGTTACAGGAGCATTAGTCGAAGGTGAGATAGCGGCACAGTCAGCAGCTCAATATGTGAATGAATTAGCAGATTCTGATAAAAATATTAAGATAGGAAATAATTCAGCAGTAAAAGTTATTGACGGCAGCGATGCAGCAATAGATGAAAAAAAAGCTGAGTATGAAAGATATTTTTCAAATCCAAAAGGATTTATAGATACAGAACAGCTTGAAGAGACAATGCAGAAGATAATGGATCAGTATGCAGGTGGCATAAGTACAAATTATGAGTATAATGAGAGCAGGCTTGAGATTGCAGAAAGAAAGATAGATGATATAGAAAAACTTTCAGTAAATCTTCACGCAGAAGATATGGATGATCTGCTCAGAATTTATGAATTAAAAGAGAGATTAGTCGTATGTAAAGTTTTAATTGAGCATTTAAAAGCAAGAAAAGAGACAAGATGGCACAGTTTTGCCGAAAATTTGGATTATCCTGATAAGAGCGACGATTATCTCAAATATGTAAATTCAAGATATGAGGATGGAAAGATAAAAATTATTTACAGAGATTTAGTGACAGGAGGTAAGGTTTATGAGCATTCGGATAAATGATGAAAAGTGTGTCGGATGCGGACTTTGTATAGAGGCCTGTCCGGGAAATCTGATTAAAAAAAATGAAAAAGGTAAAGCTTTTATAAAGCATGAAAGAGATTGTTGGGGATGTACATCTTGCATAAAAGAGTGTAAAATAAATGCAATCGACTTTTTCCTTGGAGCTGATGTGGGAGGCGCAGGTAGTGTTTTATCAGTATCCTCTAAGGGAGATATCAATACATGGACGATCACTAAGGCTGATGGAAGTGTAGAAGAGATAGTTATAAACAAAAAAGACGCTAATAAATATTGATAAAAGGAACAGGAGGTTCGTTATGGGAAATTTATCTCATCTTGATGAATTAGAGGCAGAGGCAATCTACATAATAAGAGAAGTTGCAGCGGAGTTTGAAAAGCCGGTAATGCTTTACTCAATTGGTAAAGACAGTTCGGTAATGCTTCATCTTGCAATGAAAGCATTTTATCCGGAGAAACCACCATTTCCATTCCTTCATGTAGATACAACATGGAAATTTAAGGAAATGATAGAATTTCGTGACAGAATGGCAAAGAAACTTGGCATTGACCTTATAGTATATACAAATGAGGACGGTGTTAAGAAAGGAATCAATCCTTTTGACCACGGTTCAGCTTATACTGATATCATGAAGACACAGGCACTTAAGCAGGCACTTGATAAATATCAGTTTACAGCAGCATTTGGCGGCGGCAGAAGAGACGAAGAAAAATCACGTGCGAAAGAGAGAATATTCTCATTCAGAAACGAAGCTCATGCGTGGGATCCTAAGAACCAGCGTCCTGAGATGTGGAAACTTTTCAACAGTAAGATATTTAAGGGAGAGGAAGTAAGAGCATTCCCACTTTCAAACTGGACAGAGAAAGATATCTGGCAGTATATAAAGAGAGAAAACATTGAAATCCCTTCACTTTATTTTGCAAAAGAGCGTCCTGTCATTGAGAGAGACGGAAATATCATCATGGTAGATGATGACAGACTTAAACTCAGACCGGGAGAGAAAATCGAGTATAAGAAAGTTCGTTTCCGTACACTTGGATGCTATCCTCTTACAGGTGGTGTTGAGTCAGATGCAGAGACACTTGACGAGATAATTGAGGAGACACTTAGTGCAGTAGAGTCAGAGAGAACAAGCCGTGTTATTGACCATGAGGCAGCAGGCAGCATGGAAAGAAGAAAGAAGGAGGGTTATTTCTAGGATGAAAGGATTATTAAAATTTATTACATGTGGAAGCGTGGATGATGGAAAATCTACACTTATAGGACATATATTATATGATTCAAAATTACTTTATGCCGACCAGGAAAAATCACTTGAGCTTGATTCAAAGGTTGGAAGCAGAGAAGGAAAGATTGACTACTCACTTCTTCTTGATGGACTTATGGCAGAAAGAGAGCAGGGTATCACGATAGATGTTGCATATCGTTACTTTACAACTGACAACCGCAGCTTTATCGTTGCAGATACACCGGGACATGAAGAATATACAAGAAACATGGCAGTAGGTGCATCATTTGCAGACTTATCGGTTATACTTATAGATGCAAAGCAGGGTGTTTTAGTACAGACAAGAAGACACGCACGTATCTGTGAACTTATGGGAATCAAATACTTTGTATTTGCCGTAAATAAGATGGATCTTGTGGACTACAGCGAGGACAGATTTAAAGAGATAGAAGCACAGATAGCTGAACTTGCAAAAGAGCTTAATCTTGCAAATTATATTATCGTACCTGTTTCAGCAACAGAGGGTGATAATATCACGACAAAATCAGAAAATAAACCGTGGTACACAGGTGTTCCACTTCTTGAGTATCTTGAAAATGTTGATATTGAAGAAAAGACAACAGAAAAAGGTTTCTATATGCCTGTTCAGAGAGTAAGCCGTCCAAACCATACATTCAGAGGTTTCCAGGGACAGGTTGAAGCGGGAACTATCAGTGTAGGTGACGAGATAACAACACTTCCAAGCAATGAAAAGGCACATGTAAAGAGCCTTCTTGTAGGAGATAAAAAGGCTGACACTATCGAAAAAGGACAGCCTGTTACAATCCAGCTTGACAGAGAGGTTGATGTATCAAGAGGATGTGTCCTTGAAAAAGATACAGATATAAAAGTGTCATCATCAATCACAGCGACACTTCTCTGGATGGACGATGATATTCTTGAAAATGGTAAGAATTATTTTGTAAAACTTGGAACAAAACTTATTCCTGGTATCGTAACAGAGATTGTTCACACTGTAGATGTAAATACAGGTGAGGAAAAGAAAGCTGATAAGCTCTCGAAGAATGAAATCGCACTCTGCACTATATCACTTGCAGACAAGATAGTGGTAGATGAGTTTAAGAGCCATAAGACACTTGGAGAACTTATCCTTATCGACCGTGTAACAAACATGACATCAGCATGTGGTGTTGTTGAAAAGGTAAATGAAGGCGGCGAAGGACTTTTCGCAGGAAAAGTTGACAGAAATGTGAGAGCTGCATTAAATGGTCAGAAAGCAGTAGCAGTAGCATTTCCTGTTGAGAGGCAGGGCGTTTCAAGAAGTCTTCTTGAGAAAGTTGAGAAAGAACTTTCAATTCAGGGCAAGCATACATACCTTTATGCTCCTGGTTCAGAAGAAAATATATCAGATGTTATCAAACATCTTCACCATGCAGGTGTTATCACATTGCTTCTCGTAGAAGAGAAATATGCATCTACAGTAAGAATAGCAAGCGAGGAATATTATCATGTACTTCCTGAGGACTTAAAGGTTGAGACAGATGAAATCGTTAAGTATATAGATGAACTTTCTGCATATGATGTGAGAGTATCTGGAAACGGTGATTTTATTTGAAGAGATGACAGATAGAAAGGAAAAAATTCCTGTTATCTGTAAAAAGTTATAAAATATGGAGGGTTTGTTAGATATGAAATTATCCAAGAGAGGCAGATATGCGTTAAGAGCATTGGTTTTTCTTTCGCTTAACAGCGATAAAGAAAAGATGACACTGAGTAAGATTGCAAAAGAAAATGATATATCTACCAAATACCTTGAGCAGATTTTTTCAAATCTAAAACGCTCCGGTATTGTAAAAAGTGTGGCAGGTATAAACGGAGGTTACCTTCTTGCAAGACCATCTACGGATATAAGTGTGGAGGATGTATTGAATGCAGTGGAGGGTGATTATAAGATAGAGGACGAGGAAATATCCGAAAACTGTATGGTCAAAGGTATATCCAAAGCACTCCAGAGACTTGTCATAGACCGCATAAATGATGAGACGGGAAAAATCATTAAGAATGTAACGCTCAGAAAACTGGCTGATGAATATTCAAACACAGACAGGGATGCGGATGAGATGTATTATATATAAGTGAATATATATGTAAAATAAAAACAGCACAGTTGGTATTATTCCTTAAACTATAGGATTGGTATCAAATGGTGCTGTTTTTTTGTTATCGATTTGTAGAAAGAAGATTTAATTTAGTCAAGCGGATATTCGCAATCCGCTTTGCTACTTGCTCATAACACTATTA
>NZ_JAHLQE010000060.1 GCF_018918235.1 Eubacterium sp. MSJ-13 | reverse complement strand
AGTAATAACAATATATAGTCTAACGGCTTTCTAATAAACCACTTTTTCAGTGCTCTCCGGGTACGGAAGGGAGGTGTTTTCAATGAACTTTATTTTATCTTTTATAGTCGCTGTTGCGGCTGGTGTAACTTGTCACTACATCATCAAATGGTTAGACGGCGATAAATAAGTTGGTAACTAGCCTGCGGTTATAGTCCTTCCGTACAAAAATAGGAATAGAAAACCCCAAAAGTGTTGCAGACTTTTGGGGTTTTTGTTTTGTTCACAATGAACTTTATTTATCTTTGTCTGACGACATTATATCATATGCAAAAACAGATTTCAATATACATAAATATAATAAAATATGATATAATACGATAAAAGAAATACATTTCCTCATATCATCAGTTCTCGACTACAGACCGCCATATTGACTAATGATTACCATAGCAGCCTTCGGATCACACCTTGTTATATTAACAGGGTATTGCAATCGCTTTTCATAATTAAACATAAATTCCTCATTTCTGCGTCAAACGCAAAGATTATTGATTTAAAATTTATTTTATTATATTTTATTCCCAAGGCCATGGGTCTTTTACCCATTCCCAGTAGCACGAATCCTCGACATCATATTTAGAAAGAGGACCATATTTCTGAGTGTATTCTCTGACTGCATCTTTTCTTTCCTTTTTCAATTGATCGTAATAACAGAGAGCTTCTTTGTCGCATGGATGTGTATCAAGAAAGAGAACCGTATCATCCATTGCGAAACTTACCTGTGTGATATAGGCAAGGAGGTTGTGTTTTTCTCTATTCATTATCTTGCACCTCCTTTATCATTACAAAAGCCGTTTGGAATACAGCCGTAAAAAGGTAATGACAGCTCTTTGAAGATTGTTCCCTGCGAAAGTCCGTCACACAGAGCATTTATTTTTCTCCATTTTTGCCATGGAACATATCCTATCCCGATAGGAATGTTGTGCATATCAATGTGTGAGATAGCTTCCCTGCAGTTTTCAGAAGGTCTGTTTTGAGATGCATTACAATTGCAGTTGTTCTGGAGTGGGGTTGGATTTTGCATATTGCAATTGCTGCTGCGTGGTGGTGGCTGTCTGTTACAGCCGGAATTTTCATTTCGTGGCTCGATAACCGGATTACCGCAGCGGCAGTCCGGTTCAGAAGATTGATTTTGCTGCCGGCAGTTACAATTGCCGCAGTTCTGACAATTCATTTGTCGTCTGAAATTCATGTTATTCATAGGAAATTCCTTTCGTTAACAGAATCATATATTTTTAAAATTAGAATATACTTATATATCTAATCTTTATATTTATATGAAAAATCAGACGATTTGTTACAGGTTCACAGTGACCTTAATTAAAGCTAATTAAGAATGGAATGTAATAAAGTAAAGTTTCATCATTGTATTGATAAGAAAGAATATAATTTACAGGATTAAGTGTTTTGTCTGTTTTTAAAGTAGATATATAAAAAGGTGGTGGAAGATATTGAAGGATAAACTGACTAAATTTTTAATAGCGGTATTTTTTTGTTTGTTTGTAGTTGGTGCCATAAGAGGTGATTACTTTTCAGTTATCAGTGTTTTACAGCAAAATGTGAACTATGATAACTCAAGATCTGTTAAGAAGATGCAGGAGGATTTTGATGCATTTTTAAATCAGCTTTTTGTTGACGGGGTATCGCAGGACACACTCACACTGAATTATACATTAAAAAATAAAAAGATTTATGGTCTGGATAACCTTGAAGTAAGTTTTGGAAATGCAAATGAGGATGATCAGCACAGTATGTATTCGGTTTATGAGAATATAAAGGCAACCCTTAGAAGTTTTAATTATGATAAACTTACAAAAACTCAGCAGTTTATGTATGACCTTGAGGAGTACATGGTTGATCTGAATCTGGAATCGTCAGAATATCAGGGATATGATGAGTTTTTAAGTGAGACTTCGGGGGTTCAGGCTCAGCTTCCGGTACTTTTAGTCGAGTATAATTTTTATACAGTAAAAGATGTTGAGAATTATATCAAACTGTTAAATCTCGTACCTGACTATTTTAATGACATTATGGAATATGAAAAATTTAAGGTAAGGAAGGGGCTTTTTATGAGCGATGCCAGTGTAGAGCTTATAATAAAACAGTGCACTGCATTTATAAAAAATACCGATAATAATTATCTTATCACGACATTTGAAAACAGACTTACAGATTTGAAGGATTTAGATGCGGAAACAAAAAATAAATTTATTGCACAGAATAAAAGTGCGGTTATAAACAAAGTAATTCCGGCATACAGAAACCTTATTGACGGGTTAAATGCACTTAAAGGAACAGGAAAAAATAATGGAGGACTTTGTGGATTTGAGAATGGAAAGAAATATTATGAATACCTTGCAAAAGTAAAAACCGGTTCTGAAAGAAGTATAAATGAGATGGAGCTTCTGACAGATAAAAGGCTCAAAGAAGCACAGAAAAAAATATCTGAGATAATAGCCAAAGACTCAAAAGTCTATGATAATGCAATAAATGTCAAATATAAATATACCGAGCCGAAAGAAGTTATAGAGCATCTTAAAAAGGCAATGAAAGATGACTTCCCGACATTGCCTGATGATATAAACTATCAGGTAAAATATGTTGACAGTTCCCTTGAAGAAAGTTTAAGCCCGGCGTTTTATCTTACACCAGCAATAGACAATTATAATAATAATGTAGTATATCTGAACGGAAATAAAAAATATGATTTAAGCAAAGCTTTCACAACAATAGCACATGAAAGCTACCCAGGTCATCTGTATCAGAACTGTTATTTTTATTCAAAATCGCCGTTGCCATTCAGAAGCATAGTAAACATAGGAGGATATGTAGAAGGCTGGGGAACATATGCAGAATTATACAGTTATAAATACGCAGGCCTAGACGAAAAAACCGCAGAGATACTTCGTGAAAACACAGTAGCCACGCTTTGCATATATGCAAAAGCAGACATAGGAATAAACTATAACGGCTGGAATCTCACGAAACTTGCAAAATATCTTAAAACCTATGGATTTAATGTAGAACAGAGTAAAACAGTATATAACAGCATAGTATCAGAACCAGCAAACTACCTCAAATATACAATAGGCTATTTAGAAATCGAGCAGATGTACCAGAAAGCAGAAAGAAAACTCGGAAAGAAATTCACACCAAAAAAATTTCATGAATACATACTCACAATGGGAGAAGCACCATTCAAACTGTTAAATAAAGAATTAGATAAATGGATAAAAGAACAGAGTATAAAGTGATTTGAAAGTCAAGCGGATATTCGCAGTCCGCTCTGATGCTTGCTTATAACACTATTAGCTGCTATCGTAGCATCTCAGAAGGGGCTTGTACCCCTCCTGATACAAGAAGTCCACCACTTATTGCTCTACGCAATAGAAGTGGTGGACTTCCTTGATAGTGTTAAACAATACACAATTATTTATAAAACACATACACTGTCGGGCGTCATAATAAACCACTAATCCAAAAAAATTATGCCTCCGGCAGCTCTCTCTGTGTCAAAATCTTTGCCTCACCGCTCTCACGCATCTCAATAAGCGGTGAACCTTTATGGTTTATATAATCTTCAGTGATAGTAACTCTTCCTATCATATCATCCTTAGGAATCTCATACATTATATCAAGCATAAATTCTTCGATTATAGCACGAAGGGCTCTTGCTCCTGTGTTTTTCTCCAATGCTTTTTTAGCAATACAGTGAACTGCTTCATCATCAAATTTAAGATCGACTTCATCAAGTGCGAGCAGTTTTTTATACTGTTTTAAAATAGCGTTTTTTGGCTGTGTCAAAATCTGTACGAGCATATCCTCTGTCATCGCCTGAAGAGCAAAAACTATAGGAAGACGTCCAAGAAACTCAGGAATCATACCAAATTCCCTGAGATCTTCGGTAGTAACCTTGGAGAGAATATTTTCGTCTTTATCATATTTATCTTTAAGTTCAGCTTCAAAACCAATGGAAGACTGCTTTGTAAGTCTGTTTTTGATGACCTTCTCAAGTTCAGGGAAAGCACCTCCGCAGATAAACAGGATATTTCTTGTATTTACTGTTGTGAGAGGGACCATCGCATTTTTGCTTGTTGCACCAACCGGAACTTCAACATCGCTTCCTTCAAGGAGTTTGAGCATACCCTGCTGAACTGATTCACCGCTTACATCACGGCTGTTTGTATTTCTTTTTTTGGCAATCTTGTCAATCTCATCTATAAATATGATTCCGTGTTCAGCTTTTTCGACATCATTGTCGGCTGCTGCGAGAAGTTTTGAGAGGACACTTTCAACATCGTCACCGATATAGCCTGCTTCTGTAAGAGAAGTTGCATCAGTTATCGCAAGTGGAACCTGTAGTATCTTTGCAAGTGTTTTTACAAGATAAGTTTTACCACATCCGGTAGGACCTACCATAAGCATATTTGATTTCTCAATCTCAATTCCATCATCTTCTTCGATATCATCTGATAAAACTCTCTTATAATGGTTGTAAACTGCAACAGACATTACTTTTTTTGCAAATTCCTGTCCTACGACATACTCATCAAGTTTTGATTTGATAATATGTGGTGCAGGGAGATGTTTTATATCGAAAACTCCTGTCTGTATATTATCTGCCTTTTTTTTCTTCTCAGCAGGCTTCTTTTTCTTTATTTTCTGTGAATTTGGAACACCGTCACCATTCGGCATATTTGGCATACCGAAGCCAAACATATCCATGTAAGGCATATTTGGCATGTTTGGAAAAGTGCCGTTCAGATTCATATTGTTCATGGAATCAAAAGTTTTTTGCATACAGTCACTACAGATACAGATATTGTTTGGAATGTGTATCATTTTACCTGCTTTGCTTTCAGGTCTGCGGCATATGTAGCAGACTTCCTCATAATTGTCATTATTTTTGTTTGAATTATCGTTATTTGTAGTATTATTTATATTATCATTATTATCTGACATAAATTATATCTCCTTTTCTTGACTATTTGATGATAGTGTGTTAGAATATATCTTGTGTGCTCCCATAGTTAAATGGATATAACAGCCCCCTCCTAAGGGGCAGTTGTAGGTTCGATTCCTACTGGGAGTGCTTTTTGTTTATTTAAAGTCGTTTTTGACGACATGTATAATGATATATTATATCTGTTAAATATGCAATGCAACTTACTAAAAGATTAGTCTTTTTTTAGAAATTAAGATGATTTTAAGAATAAAAATATACTAAATTTTAATAAATAGTACAACGAAAATTAAATCTTTGATACATTGAGCATGAATACGATTTCGAGAGTGCATGTCAAAAAAAGCAGATGTAGCGGACTACATCGAGGCTTTTTGATATGTGCTATCGAAAGTGCAGCTTTGTTCAATGTATCAATTATTAATTATTCGTTGTGCTAGTAACTATAAGATCTACATAGGAAGCGGGAGGCTTTATGAAGACAAAGAGAATCTTATCATCGTTTATGGCAGTGGTTATTTTATGCTGTAGTCTGATAGCAGGTGTACCTGCACAGGCGAAGTCTGATGCATGGCCTAAAGGACCGTCAGCGAAGAGTCTTGTAAGTGGTTCAGCGGTTGTTGTAGAAGTATCTACAGGGACTGTTTTATATGGAAAGAATATGCATACAAAGCATTATCCGGCAAGTATCACTAAGGTTCTTACGGCATTGCTTGCGGCTGAAAACAGTTCTCCAAGTGATACTGTCAAGTTTTCAAAGGCTGCCGCATATGGTATAAGTGCTGGAGATTCGACGGTGTTTTCTGAGCCGGGTGAGAAGATGTCGATGGAGCAGTGTCTTTATGCGATTATGCTTGAATCGGCAAATGAAGTTTGTCTTGCAGCGGCAGAGCATGTTTCGGGAAGTGTAAAAAGTTTTGTAAACCTGATGAATAAACGTGTTAAAGAACTTGGTCTTAAAGATACACATTTTAACAATCCAAATGGTCTTCCTGATCCGAATCATTATACTACAGCTTATGATATGGCGATGATAGGAAGGGCAGCACTTAAAAATTCCGTATTCAGAAAAGTTTGCAACACACCTAAATATACATGTGCAAAGACAAACAAGCATAAGATGAAGAGAATATGGCTCAATCACCATGAAGCCATAAATCCTGATGAATATCCTCAGTACGGTTACAAGTATTGCATAGGTGGAAAGACAGGTTATACGCATGTTGCGGGAAATACGCTTATAACATTTGCGGAAAAGGACGGAATGCAGCTTGTCTGCGTTGTTATGAAGTCTACCAGCCAGAAAAATGGAGAGCCTAATCAGTACACAGATACGATAAAACTTCTTAATTACTGCTTTGGAAAATATAAAAAGCACAATGTAGGTGGGGCTGATTCAAAGATCAGTCAGGATTTATTTGACAATTATGGAAGTTTTTTCAACAGTTCAAATTCTCCTGTAAGATTTGAAGATGAATCGAGTGTGGTACTTCCAAATAATGTGAAACTTTCAAAGGCTAAACAGAAGATTGTCTATGATAAGAATGTAAAAATCAGGAATGGAAAAAATGTCATAGGAAAAGTTACTTATACCTATGCGGGGAAACTTGTAGGTTCAAGTAATATCATATATGACAGTACAAAGAAAACACATCTTGATGAGGCATCAAGGAAAGTTGTAAGTAAAGAGATAAAGGCCATTGAAAAGACAAATGCAAATCCATCAATATTTAGAAAGATATTCACTGGTATAAGAGACGGCATTTCAGGAGGAATTTATAATCTTATCAGATTTATTCTTGAAAATCCTGTTCTTTCAGTTGTCATATTTTTAGTAATAATCGTTATTGTGATATTTATAATTTCTGCTGTTACCGGCAAATCTGTTATCACATCGAGAAGTCAAAAAAGACATGGCGGATATAAGAGTAAGATGGGTAGGAAGAATCATGCCAGAAGAGTAAGACAGGATAGAAAAGACTCATCTAAAAAGAGCGTAAGAAGAAATCACAGTAAACATTATGCCAAACAGACAGCATCATCTAAAGAGAATGTTTCGGGAAGAAATAATGCTGGTTATTCAAGAAGACGCAAAAATACAAGAGAAAGTTTTGGTAAAAATTTCTTTGACTTTTAAATAACTGACCGGAGTGAAATGTCACTCCGGTCTTTGATTTTCATAATATAATAATATGAAAATTCGGAGATTATAAAAGTATGAATAAGTTGTGTATGGAGGCCGCCGTTTCGCAGGAATATCAGGACTATCTTGTCGAGTATTATGGTGATGAAAAGTATCTGACCGATAAATATGGCGAAGGGTGTTATCAGATAATATCTGAGAGATTCGCAATAGCGTATGTAAGGGGCGATGAAGTACGCAGTGATATAAATAACGGTGCATTTTTTATACCGGCGTGTTATGGACTTATGTCGTCAGAGCCGGTTTTAGCATCAGCCGGAATCACGAAAGTTAGAAATCAGCCTAATCTGTCTATGTACGGACAGGGGGTTATGGTTGGTTTTATAGATACGGGGGATGCTGTGCGAAAATAAAAGAAAGGTATAGGCAGGAGTATGAGAGAGAAGTATTTTTCAGATTGTATTAAGGTTTTGGAAGAGGTTGGAAAGGTTATAATAGGAAAAGACGATTGTATAAGAAGTGTTATGGCTGCTGTTTTGGCAGAGGGACATATTCTCATTGATGATGTTCCGGGGGTTGGAAAAACATCACTTGCAATGTCTTTTGCAAAGGCAATGAGTCTTAAGAGCAGGAGAACGCAGTTTACATCGGATGTTATGCCTGCTGATATTACGGGATTTAATATGTATGACAGACAGCAGCAGAAGTTTATTTACCAGCCCGGACCGATAATGTGTAATTTTTTTCTTGCAGATGAGATAAACAGGACATCTCCGAAAACACAGTCGGCACTTCTTGAGGTGATGGAGGAAAAGAGTGTGACTGTGGATGGCGTGACAAGGAATGTACCGGCTCCGTTTATAGTTATAGCAACTCAAAATCCAGAGGGAAGTATAGGAACACAGCTTTTGCCAGAATCGCAGCTTGACAGATTTATGATATGTATATCTATGGGATATCCGTCACTTGAGGATGAGATAAACATTGCTAAAAACTGTGAGAAAGATTATGAAAAGATGCGTATGTCTGAAGATGTAGAGGCTGTTATAGATGGGGAGGAACTTTTAAATATAAGAAAGTATGTGAAGGAAGTTTTTATAGCTGATGAGGTTTACGATTATATATGCAGGCTTATTCAGGCAACAAGAAAAAGTGATTATATACAGCTTGGAGTAAGTCCGAGAGGTACTATTGCACTTACAAAGTTATCAAAGGCATTTGCATTTCTTGATAACAGGGAATATGTGACGCCAAAAGATGTTAAGGATGCTTTTTGGAAGATAGCACCACATAGGCTTGTGATGTCAAGACGAGCCATAAGTGAAAGAATTTCATCTGAGATGGCTGTGGAAAAGATATGTAAAGGAGTAAAAGCACCGGGGATAAAAAGAGGCTTAAAGAAATGAGGGTAAAATGATAGGGAGGATTTTTACATTTATTTTAGGGGCAGCAGCCACTCTTTATATGTCAGTTTTATATAAGAGTAATGGACTATTATTTGTATTTTTTGCTGAACTTATGATGGGAAGTCTGCTGTTTATAATAAATATGTTAGTATTTTTTAATGTTAAAGTGGGAATCAGATCTGAACCCTTTATTAACGAAAATGGGGAGATAAGATTTGAACTCGTTATTAGAAATAAGTGTATTCTGCCAAGTGGAAAGATACAGCTTACGGTAAACTGTCTTGATCCTTATAAAATGAAATATAAAAAGGTTGTTATCGAACAGTGGTGTTCAGGCAGAAACATAGAAGAACATTCATACAGTTTTAAGGACGATACCGGAGGAATATTATCAGGTAAATATATCGTTTCTATTAAAAAGATAAGTATATATGATTATCTTGGATTTTTTAAATTTACAAAAAAATTGAAGAAGGATGCCACATGCACTGTGCCGGTGGTAGAAGAAGATATTGAATCTGCCGGAAGTATGTGTGATGAATCTGAAAATATTGTGAGTGTAAAAAGCATTGATATGGGGGAGTTTAGTCATGTGCGTGAGTATAGGGACGGTGATAAGCTGCGTAATATACATTGGAAACTTTCATCCAAAAGTGATGAGACATATGTAAAAGAATTTTCAGATGGATATGATAATTATCTTTGTTATTATATTGAAACGAAGACATTGAACAGGAAAGAAATTTCCGAGGAATTTAAGCGGTGGAGTGTTGCAGGAAAGCAGGCGGTTGAGGCTGGAGATAATATTGTGTTTGTCTGGTATGACTTAGAGCAGGGATATGTAAGAAAGGCCTATGTTTCAAATGAGGAAGAACTTTATCAGGCATTATGTGAGATAAATGTTTATGACTGTAGAAAATTTGCATCATCCGGGGCTTTGGATAAAGATTTTATTGTTGACATTGATATGTTGATGGAAATGGAGAAAAAAGGTTAGATTTATGGAATTATATGGTGTCGGACGAAAAAAAAGACAGGTTATGCCTTTTGCCGGAATTTTTATGATGGCTATGGCAGCCGGAAGTTATTTAGGTTTTTGCAATGCATTTGCCTATCCGGATGATTATAGGGAAATATATCTTGCAATAATCATCTTTTCAGTGCTCTTTACACTTACTGGCATATGCCATGGAATATTAAAAAATATACTTTATGCAGGGTATACATTGGCTTTTGGCATTTATGCGGTATTAAAAGCAGATTGCCTTCAAGAAGACATTAATGTGCTTTATTCATATATAATGGTAAAAAAGCAGCAGTATATTTCGGGTGAGATTTTAAATATTTCAGATATTTTAGGGAGTACACAGTTTGAAAACAGTGGGAAGATGGCAATTATCATCATAATGGGAATCTTTTTATTGATGATGTCTGTGTGCATTTTCAGTCTGAAGAGCAGGGTGTGGAGTTATTTTCCGGCGGCTGCAGTTGTTTCGATTGGGATGCTGTATGGAAAGACACCGTCAGTAAAAAGCTGTGTGCTGCTTATAGTGGGAGCTGTCGGGATAGCATTTTCTATTACAAATAGAAAGATGGAAAAGAGAAACAAAGTTATAGGATATATTATAGTGTTTGCTGTTATGGGATTTTGTGTGACAGTGGCGTTTTTTGCTGAGCGGATGACAGGGGAAGAAGTGCTTTCAAACAATTCTTATGTTTTGATGAAACAATATCAATATGAGGAAAAAGCAAAAAATATAGTGTTAAATATAGTTGAGGAAATTCAGAATGTAGGTTCATCAGGAAGAATGTCAAATATTTCTCCGGTTTATACAGGTAAAGATATATTCAGCGTGACGCTTGATAAAAGACCTAAATCTAATATATATTTTAAAGAGTTTAGTGCTGACACATATCAAAACAACAGATGGACAAGTAATGCTGACGATTCGGAGTTTTACTCTTATCGTATCAAAAGTATATTTTCATATGGGTATAGGTCGGCAAGGAGTATGTCAAATGAAAAAGATGATTTTACTCTTATGAACATGCAGATTAAATACGACAACAAGGCAGGTAATGGTGGACAAAAGCTGTCACTGCCTTATTTCAGTAATCTGTTTGAAATAAATACAAAAGCATCGTCCGATGCGGAAAATAGCAGGACCTTAGATAATGCTATAAAGTTAAATGATTCAGAGAGAAGCATAACAAGAAAAGCCGACAGGTATTATATAAAATATTATGATGTATCTTCTATGGGATATAATGCACTTTTAAACAGTGATGAAAGTATTATAAAAGATATTAGTTATGCACAGTATGTTGAAGATAATTATCTTATTGTTCCTGATGATAAGAGATTAAAGAAGTTTGCAGATGGGATAAGTTTTAATGATGATATGGGAACTCAGTGTGATCTTATAAAAGAGGCATTGCAGTATGATACGGAATATACTACAAGTCCAGGTGTACTTCCTTTTGGAAAGGATTATCTTGATTATTTTCTTTTTGAAAATAAAAAAGGTTATTGTGAGCATTTTGCAACAGCATCGACACTTCTTTTAAGATTAAAGGATATTCCTGCAAGGTATGTGTCAGGATACATGATATCGCCGGAACAGTTTAAAATGGTAACTAAAAAGGACAAAAACGGAAAAGTTATAAAGAGGTATTATGCAGCACAGGTACATGACAATGATGCACATGCATGGTCTGAGGTATATAAGGAGGGAATTGGCTGGATTCCTGTTGATATGACAAAGGCATCATCTGAGTCAAAGGGGAATGATGATGTAGAAGATACACCTGAACCTACAGAAGATTATGATTTAAATAAGGATAAAAACAAAAATAATGCAGATATTGAAGAGGCGAGTTCTGAACCAGAAAAAAATGATACAGTGAAGAACAAAAAGGATAAGAATAAAAAAAATCAGAAGTCCCATAATAATGCAATGAAAAAAGATAATGCTAAGGATAAAAGGTCTGCTGTGAAAAAAGATAAGGATGAGACAGGGAAGGACAAAAAAGGCCGGACATCAGAAAAGGTAACAATAAAAATACCTGTTTATGTAAAAGTGATATTGTTTGTGCTTTTAGTTATTGCGGTACTTATAGGGTATATGGTCTGGGGAAGAAGAAAGCTGTTTTATCTTTTATATAAAAGGGAAATTAAAAAAGCCGCTGATAATTCAGAAATGCTTTTTGTATCAAGAAGATATCTTGCAAAGTATATGGGAGCGTATGGAAGAAGACTTGAAAAACTTTCCGATGAGGAATATATTGAAACATTATCGCAGTTATGTGATATTGGAAGATTGGGAGATATACTTCAAAAGGCTGCTTTTTCGGCAGATGACATATCGGAGAGCGAACTGTTATGCTGTATTGAGATAATGAACAAAATTGCATTAAAGATTAAGTCTGAAAAGTCTTTACATTGTCTTGGTTTTGAGTTAAACTTGTTACAGAACTTTATTATAGAAAAAGCTAAATAAATTTAGTTTTTTCTATAACACTTATTATTAAATACTTTCATTGAGAAGGAGGAAAAAAACATGTTAGAGGAATTAAAGAAAAGAGTTTATGAGGCAAATATGCTTTTACCAAAGTACGGTCTTGTAACATTTACATGGGGAAATGTAAGTGAGATTGACAGGGAGAGCGGAATTTTCGCAATCAAGCCAAGTGGTGTTGATTATGATAAACTTACGCCTGATGATATGGTGCTTGTTGACCTTAACGGAAACAAGGTGGAGGGAAAATACAATCCTTCATCAGATACTGCTACACATGTAGAGCTTTACAAAGCATTTAAAGATATCGGAGGAGTTGTACATACTCATTCGTCATATGCTACAAGCTGGGCACAGGCCGGAAGATCTATCCCATGTTACGGAACAACACATGCTGACTATATTTATGGTGAAGTTCCATGTGTACGCTGTCTTACAAAAGACGAGATCGAGGATGCATATGAGCAGAATACAGGAAAACTTATCGTAAGCGAGTTCAATGCGAGAAATCTTGATCCTGTAGCAGTCCCTGCTGTTCTTTGCAAGAACCATGGACCATTTGCATGGGGCAAGGACGCTCATGAGGCAGTTCACAATGCAGTAGTTCTTGAGGAAGTTGGAAAGATGGCATATCGTGCTGAGACTATAAACCCAAGAATCCAGCCTGCTCCACAGGAACTTCAGGATAAGCATTACTATCGTAAACATGGTGCTAACGCATATTACGGTCAGGGAAAATAACTAAAAGTTGAAGCGAACGGATTTTGATTCGCACACCAGCGGGGATAGACTACGGTCACCCCGCTTTTTTAGATGCAGACGGAACAAGCAGGATATATTCGATCTGGGATCAGACGATACCGGTTGAGAATATGAAGAGTGGTAAAGTTCCGGAAGGTTTTTTGTTTGGGGCAGAGTATTTAAGAAGTGATATTGATGAGGCTTTGATGTCTGATGATCCGAAGAACATAGTTCCGAGTGTGGACACAAACGGGCATGGTACATTTCTTGCAGGTGTTGCCTGTGGCAATAAGATTGATGAGAGAAATTTTTCAGGGGTTGCTCCGCTTGCGGATATATGTGTTGTAAAGTGTCGTGAGGCAAAGAGAAATCTCAGACGGTATTTCCGCATAAGTGATGACAGGGTAGTTTACGGTGAGCAGGATATAATGCTTGGTATAAAATATCTCTGGAATACGGCAGTAAAGGCTGGAAAGCCGCTTATCATATGTTTTGGGATAGGGACAAATCTTGGCGGACATGAGAGAGGGGGCTGTCTTGGTGAGTATCTTGAAAGTATAGGCAATTATAGCGGGGTTTGTGCGGTAACTGCATGTGGAAATGAAGCTAATGCTGGCCACCACTATAGGAGCAGGCTTTTGCGGTCAGGTCAGGATGTGGAAGTTGAGTTAAGGACGGGAAACGATGAGGGATTTACCATAGAACTTTGGGGAGATGCACCAAATCTTTATGCGATAGGAATTATTTCACCGAGTGGTGAATATAGTGGAAAGACGATTGCAAAATTGGGTGAACAGCGCAGGATAAACTTTGTGCTTGAGAGAACTACGATAGATATTGATTATCTTATAACAGCGTATGAAAGTGGAGATGAATGTGTAAGACTGAGATTCAGTTCGGTTGAGGAAGGAATATGGAAGATTAGGGTTTTTAATGATAACAGAGGTGACGGATATTTTGACATGTGGCTTCCTATAAAAAACTTTATTTCAGAAAACACATATTTTCTCGAAAGTGATCCCGATGTTACGATATGTAATCCTGCAAACAATATCGCTCTTTTGTCAAATGCTTATTATAATTCATATACAACAAGTGCAGTAGCCGAATCAAGCCGTGGGTATACAAGATCAGGATATGTTAAACCGGATATATGCAGTCCGGGGATTGATATTTTTGGACCAATGGCAGGTATAATATCGGAAAGGGCAGTAAAAAATGATGTATCATTGGCAAGATACGGATATATGAGTGGCTCAAGTGCTGCTATGGCGGTAACAGCCGGTGCAGCAGCACTTTTGATGGAGTGGGGGATAATAAGAAGAAATGATATAACGATGGATACAGTGTCGATTCAGAAATATCTTATCAGGGGAGCTGAGAGTACAGGTGTTGAAGTTCCAAACAGAATATGCGGTTATGGTGGTATTGACCTGTATGGAGTATTTCAGGCTATGCGTGGGAGAATGTGATATAAGTATATTTTATTTTTGGTCTGGCATAATACTTGTTTAAGTTTTGCCTGTGTTTGAATTTTTGATATCGCGAAGTAGTACTTTGTATCTCAGATTTGCGGCATTTATTTCATAGATAAAAAGATCTATGAGGTCGGGATCATCCACATTTTCAAGTCCTTTGTAAGCATTTTCAAAACTTTTTTGTGTTTCCTTTAGTGCATTTTTTAGGAACTCTTCTCTTTTGGGAGGGGTTCTTTTTTTGCCTGAAAAAATCATAAAAATCTCCTTTCATATTAAAAGATAAAATTTATTACAATAGATATTCAAATTTAAAGTATATATTTTGCATTACTCAGACTTAGATTATTTATATATAAGTATAGACATGTGTTGGAAAAAATATGCAATTTAATAAAAAAGTTAAAAAAATTTTTTTGTTATATTCTTTATTTAATGGATAAATAAAAAATAATTGCTCTGAAAAAGAGAAAATGCTTTATTTGTTACGGATAGCAGTGATATAAAATAAAAAAATGCAAAAAAATTTCACGAAATTTTATGCATAGGAAATAATGTATGGTTATTAAAAAGTCACAAAGAAAATAGTTGACCGGTAGTGAGTTTGTTATAAATATATTTATAGATTATTATTAAAAATAGCCAAAAAAGGCTGATGTTGACAACTGGAGAACATGATGTTAAAGTGGCACCACGCAAAAGGGGGAGGTGAGAAACATGAGGGAAATATTTATATGCAGTATGCTTTTAATGGCTGGAATAGATGACTTAAGGAGAAATAAAATAAGCAATAGCATAATATTTCCGGCGATGCTTGCAGCACTTATATACAGGGGATATATTGGAGGGCTTACATATGTGTTTCGTGGATTGAGCGAAATGTCCATAATTTGTTTTTTATTTTTGCCTGTCTTTAAATTACGTGGAATAGGAGCCGGCGATATTAAACTGTTTTGTATGATTACAGGTTTTTATGACATTGTTTTCGGATTAAAAACGGTGGTCTTAACTATCATGTTTGCTGGTGTAATTGCGTTGTATCGTGTTTTAAAAAATCCTGGTTTGCTTGGCAGATTTTTGGAATTAAAAAATTATCTGCTTTATGGCGCAGGCGGTGGAGAAAAATATTTTAATGTGGATGTATCAGAGAAAATAGTGATTATTCATATGGCACCGTTTGCGGCAATATCTTATTTTCTAATATTGTTAGTTTATAAAATGTAAGGAGGAAAAGAGTGGAGAAAGTTGTTATTGGGTTGTATGAAAAGACATCATATGCTGAAAGATTTGCTGAATATTTTTGTCACAATAAAAATAATTGTATAGATTTCAGGATATTTACTATCCGTGAGAAAATTTCAGAGTTTACTAAAAAGACAAGGATAGATGTGCTTCTTACAGACAGGCAGTATGCAGATGATGTTAATAGTGAAAGTAATGTAGGCAAGATAATTATTTTATCCGAGGGAAATTATGTAATGGAGAATGAGAAATATCCGGTTATATTTAAATATCAGTCAGTGGAAGAGATTATAAAAGAGGTTCTTGCTGATATAGCTGAAGATGACAATATAGATGTGAATAACACCTCCGTTATAAAAAATGCTGCTGAACTTATAGGTGTTTATTCTGCGAGTGGTGGTAATATTCCGTTGGATTATGGCGTTGGGCTTGCGGTGAAAACAGGAAAGATAAAAAAGACGCTTCTTGTGTGTCTTGAACAGTTAAATGGACTTGATGGAGCAGCGTGGCCGGAAAATGAAACAAAAAGAAAAATTAGTTCCTCATATGAGGAAGTATCATATGTCAGGGGAATGTCGGAGGTTATTTATTATCTGAATAAAAGTGGAAATAAGCTGGCATTAAAACTCCAATCTATTGTTTGTAGGAGGAGCGGAATTGATTGTATTTATCCGGTTGAGGATTATCGGGATCTGGGATTTTTTGACAAGGATATGATAAATGAATTTATCAATGTGGTGTCGAAACAGATGGAGTATGAGGTGGTTATTTTTATAATAGGATATCTGAGTGAGGCTTTTATGGAACTGATGCAAAGGTGTGACAAGCTTTATTTCAAGGCAGCACAGGATGGAATCGAGCGTGAAAGACAGAATGCATTTGAGAATATGCTAAAACGTGATGGATTGTCGGGAAAGCTTGATAATGTTGTGTTCTTTGGAACAGAAACAAATCTATGTTAAAACAGAAAACTATGAAAGAAATAAGTGAGATAAAGGATGAAATCTACCGTGAATTTGTTGATAAAACAGTTGTTGGTACAGAGTATAGCGATGCTGAACTTTATGAAGCTATCGAAGAAAAAGTCTTTGAAAAAAGTCGGGCTACTTATATAGCACAGCCCCAAAAGGTATCTATTGTAAAAAGTATATACAATTCAATGCGTGGAATGGATGTGCTTCAGGAACTTATAGATGATCCTGATATTACTGAGATTATGGTGAACGGACCTGACTGTATCTTTGTTGAAAAAAAAGGCAGTCTTATGAGGTATCCTGAAAAGTTTATTGATGTACATAAACTTGAGGATGTTATACAGCAGATTGTCTCTAAGGTAAACAGAGTAGTAAATGAAACAAGTCCAATTGTTGATTTCAGGCTTATGGATGGCTCAAGAGTAAATGTTGTTCTGCCACCGGTAAGTATTGACGGACCTGCTGTTACAATAAGAAAATTTCCTGAAAAGCCTATGACAATGGAAAAGCTTATAGGAATAGGCTCATTATCAGTTGAGGCGGCAAAGTTTTTAGAAAAGCTTGTAAAAGCAGGGTATAACATTTTTATAAGTGGCGGTACGGGGAGTGGAAAGACAACATTTTTAAATGCTTTGTCAAATTATATTCCTGAAGATGAGAGGATAATTACAATCGAGGATGCGGCTGAGCTTCAGATAAAAAACATCCCAAACATTGTACGTCTTGAAGTAAGGAATGCAAATGTTGAGGGAAAGAATGCGGTAACGATAAGGGATCTGCTAAAATCAGCTTTGCGTATGAGACCTACGAGAATTATATTAGGCGAAGTCAGGGATGCGGCAGCGTGCGAGATGTTAAGCGTTATGAATACAGGACATGATGGTAGTTTTTGTACGGGACATGCAAATAGTTCTACAGATATGCTTTCGAGATTGGAGACTCTTGTTTTGTCAGGAATGGATATACCAGTGCCTGCTATAAGAAGTCAGATAGCAGCAGCTATTGATATAGTTATTCATCTTGGAAGACTCCGTGATAAAACAAGAAAAGTTCTTGAGATTGCTGAGGTTGTCGGGATGGATGGAGACAAAATAAAACTTGAAACTTTATTTGAGTTTATTGAGGAAGGTGAGGATAGTAATGGAAAGGTGATGGGGCAGTTATGCAGAACTCAAAAGGAGCTTGTTCACACAGAGAAACTTCAAAGAGCAGGCATAGAGTGTTGATGTATGGTGTTTTAAAAGATAATAAGTCGATAAAATACTTTTTTTGTGGATTTGGAAAGATGTTTTTCATATCATTGTTATTTTATAAGTCGTTCATAATATGCTTTTTAATATCAGCAGTTTATGGAAAATTAAATATAAGTAAAGAGATAAAAAAGCAGAGCGAACTATGGAAATGGAAATTAAATCTTGAGTTCAGAGAGTTGATGCTTAGTATGTCAGCGGCACTTTCGGCGGGATATTCAATTGAAAATTCGATAAGGGAAGCAAAAAAGGATATAGAGATGTTGTATGGTGACAGGTCAGTTATACTGCCTGAAACAGAAAAGATGATTATTGCGATTGAAAATAGCAGGCCTATAGAAAAAGCTGTGTCTGATTTTGCAGCAAATTGTCAAATTGAGGATATAAGCTGTTTTGCAGATATATTTGAAATTGCAAAAAGAACAGGTGGAAATATGGTTGAGATAGTAAAGTCAACTGCTGAAAAAATAGGTGGGAAAATAGAAGTTAAGAGAGAAATAAAGACTATGATAGCTGCAAAAAAGATGGAGAGCAGAATAATGAACATAGTTCCGCTTTTGATAATCATATATTTTTGGATTACATCACCGGGATTTCTTGACTGTCTTTACACAAGGGGTGGACATGTTTTTATGACTGGGTTGTTTGTGATATACATGTTTGGCTGCATGTTAAGTGAAAAGATATCAGATATAAAAATATGAGCAGTAAGGAGATGGTAAAAGAAGTGTTTGATATTGTATTATTTGCAGTTTGTGTATGTATGTTGTTTATTTATATAGCTTTTTTGCTATATGAATGGATAAACAACAGAAAGAGAAAGGATGTTAAGTTCAGTTCAGAATATACTTACAACTTTGTTATGCCAGCGGCAGATAAAATATATTGTATTTTAAAAAGCAGATTTCATTTTGAACTAAAGGAAGAAACAGCAGAACGGTATAGGAAATTGTATGTTGGAAAAAGTGATGAGGAGATAACAAATAACTATTTTATAAAACATATTTCATTGTTCTTATATACATATCTTGTATTTCAGATTATTTTTTTGATAACAGTTGTGTCGTGTCAGCGTAATCAGGATATTATTTCGGGATATTATATTGAAAAGAATGATATAGGAGGGGAACAAAAGCAGATAGATGTACAAGCAGATATAGGTGGATTAAAAAAAGATACAGAAATAGTAATACCTGAAAGAAAATACAATGAAAAAGAAATTGTTATTCAGGCTGAAAAAGTAAAAAAACATATTTATGATAAATATCTTGGAACAAATAAATCGGCTGACAATATTAAGAAAGATCTTTGTCTGATAAAAAAGATGAAAGGCAGTATGTTTAATATTTCATGGCTTTCAAGTAATGAAAGTGTTGTTACAACTGATGGAAAGGTTAATAGCAGAAAAATTACTACACCTGAAGATGTGGAAATTACTGCTGTACTAAAATATGAACAATATAAAGAAAAAATTAAGTTTAACGTTACTGTTATGCCGGTGAAAAAGACAAGAGAAGAAAGTGTATGGGAGCAGTGGGAAAAAGCGTTTGAAAAGTCTGTAGATGAGACTAAAAGTTTTAAATACCTAAGGCTTCCGGACAAAGTAAATAAATTGTCTGTAACATACAGCGTTGATAAGTACAACAGATTGTGGCAGATAGCAGGTATTATGGCATTGATGTTTATTATCGTGCCGTTCGCATCCGAGAGTATATCAAAAAGCAGACTGACAGAGAGGGACAAACAGCTAAAACTTGCATATCCTGAAATGATAGAAAAATTCATATTGCTTATAAATGCTGGTCTACCTGTGAAGAGTGCATGGATTCGTATAGCGGAGACGCAATGTGATAAAGAGATTGAGAGTGGATATCTTATGGAAGAAATGCTTTTAACCAGACATCAGATGGAAAATGGACTTAGTGAGGAAAAAGCATATGAAATGTTTGGCAGGAGAATAGGGCTTCTTCCTTATATGAAATTTTGTACACTTCTTGTTCAGAATCTGAAAAAAGGCACTGCAGATCTGATAAAAATCCTTGAATATGAATCTGCTGATGTGTTTAGTGAAAGAAAAGAAAATGCTAAGATACTTGGCGAGGAGGCAAGTACAAGACTTCTTATGCCAATGATGATAATGATGGTTATTATTTTTGCGATTATATTGTATGCGGCGTTTGCCGGTATGTAAAGAATATTGGAGGAGAATTATGGTAAATAAAAAAGATATAAAAGATTTAATATGTGAGGAAGATGGAATAGGAGTAGTTGAGATCATACTTATTCTTGTTGTGCTTATAATGCTTATAGTTATATTTAGAAAGCAGATAACATCAATTGTGAGCAGTGCATTTTCAAATATAAATGAGGATTCCGGAACAATAAATGAGGATATTGAACTTAGTGACGATTAGAGGGATAAAAGGCAGTATAACTGTATTTATGACATTTATGTTTATCATTATATTCGGGCTTGTTCTTGCATTGTTTGAGAACACCCGGATAATATCATCAACAGGCTATGTAAAGAATGCGTCAGTTTCGGCAGAGAAAGCATTATTTGGAGATTATAACAGAGAGCTGTTCCGGGAATATAGTTTGTTTGGTTATGGTGGATATAATGGAATATCAACAACTGATATTATTGATGATTTTAAGGATATATTGATAAACAATCTGTCTGTAAAACCAGAAGATTCAAAATTATCTTATACGGACATTTATAAGATAAGTAAACTTGATGTTGAAGGAAAATGTTTTGAGGGATTATCTGATGGTGACAATTTGTACAGGCAGATAAGGGAATATCTTGTGAGTGAGGCGGTAGAGTCTTCGACAGACCGGCTTAAAAATAAATATTCTAAGAACAATATTTCTGATAAAAGTGCTCTAAGTGAAAAACTTGATGCCGGTGACAGTTACGAAACAGGAAAATATAAAGAAAAATATAAAACGGTTGAGAGCAATAAAGATGCATATGTAGATGAGTCAGAAGATAACGACAAAAAGATTGGTACAGTTAAAAACGAAAATATAATTGAAGAAAATAATGATTCGGATGTGAAAAATGAAGATGTGGGAAATCCTTTGGAAATATTTAAGGAACTTGTCGAAGACGGATATCTCTCGCTTGTTTGTGATTCAAAGCAGCTTTCAGAGGTAAAGATAGAAAAAGCTCTATCAGCAGAAGAAGAAACTAATGGTGGTATGACAAGCAAAGAGAAAAAAATTGAAAACGAAGATATAAAAAATAAAGATAGCAGATATGACAATAAGAATGTAACTAGTACAGACTATGGAGTATCACATGAATATGAGAGCGCAGGGAGTTTTTTGAAAAACATATTTTTAAACGCCGATATTGACAAAGAAGATACAGATAAAATATCTGACAAAAAAATAGCAGAAAAAGACAAACTTGAGAGTATCGTTTATGCAAATAGGGTGTTTTCATCATATGTAAACAATGGAAAAAAGGCTGTTGATTATGGAATGGAGTATCTAGTTTGTGGAAATGAGAAAGAGAAGGATAATCTGGCAGGTGTCGTAAGCAGGCTTATCGCAGCAAGAATGGTAACGAATTTTGCTATGATATCTGGAGACAAAATGATAAGTTCAAAAGCTCTTGCGACAGCAACAGCAATAGCTGGAGTTACCGGAATTGAACCGGTTATAAAGGGAGTTCAGTATGTGATATTAGCAATACTTGCATTTGAGGAGTCGTGTATTGATACGGCGGCGCTTCTTGATGGCAGACAAATTCCTGTTGTAAAAAAGATATCTGATTTAAAAATCAGATATGAAGAGATATGTCTGGCTTCAGGTAAGTTTTTCAGTGAAAAAGCAAAGCAGTATGAAAAAAGTGATGGAAAAATAGCATCGACATATATCGATTATAATGAGTATTTATTTTGCTTTGCAACATTTGTTTCAGCAGAAAAAATTAAAAAGAGAATATTTGATATTATTGAGTTTGATCTTAGAAAAAGGTTTAATGAGAGTTTTAGAGTTTATGATTGTATTGTATCTGCGGATTTTGAGATTAAATATGAGATGAGGCTTATATTTCCTTATTTGTGGAATTTATATGGAAGAGATTTAAAGTACAGAAGGTTTGAAAGGAGGGTGAGTGCAGAATACAGATATGGGAGTTAGGTTAAGACATTGTATATACAGGGATAGTAAGGATAGGAATGAAAAAACAGATTTATTGGAATTGAGAGCATCTGTTACAGTAGAGGCATCATTATGTATACCAGTGTTTTTTGTTATATTATTTTCGATTTTTTATGAGTTTAATATATTATCAGGAGTAAACAAAAACCATATCAGACTTGCAGATGCAGCGTCAGATTATGCAGTATATGGAATGAAATCAGATACATTGATTTCAGCTTTGGAAGGTGGGCACATTATAATGTGGTCAGAAAGTAATGGGTATAAAATATGCTTTATGAAATATAAAACAAAAATTCCGTTTGTGACAGGTGCACTTACAAGGCAGAGGTTTTACCAAAGAATGGTTGTTAGTGGGTATGAAGGAAAAAGTATGTGTTCCGAGGCAAAAAAGTCAGATGATAAGGTTTACATAACGGAAAAGGGGAGAGTTTATCATGTCTATCCTGACTGCACATATCTGAATCCAAGCGTTCAGAGGATTTTGGCAAAGGAAATTGATAAAAAGAGAAATTCATCAGGTGCAAAGTACAGACAATGTGAGTTTTGCTTTAAATCAAATAACGATATGAAAACTTATGTTTACATAACTAATTATGGTGACAGATATCATCTTATAAAGAAATGCCACGGAATAAAAAGAAATATAAGAAAAGTCAGATTGTCAGAGATAGGCGGAATGTCTGAATGTAATAAATGCAGGGAGAGGGGATGAGATACATATGATATCACAGGCAGTAATGTGTTTATGTATTGGTATTTGTACAATTACTGATATTTTAAAGAGAATTGTTTATATAAGAGGATTACTGATATTTTCAGCAGCTCTTACAGTCGCTGGTTTTATTGAAAAAAGTTTAACTATTGAAAATTTTATGGCGGGAATATGCATCGGTGTGGGATTTATGATATCTTCCGTTATCAGTAGTGGTGCAATAGGAATGGGAGACGCGTGGCTTTACACTATTATAATATGTTTTATGGGCTTTCATAAAGGGATTTTTATTATGTTTATGTCTGTATTATTTGCTTTTTTTGCTGCGTTATATCTAGTGATTATTAAGAGAAAAAAGAAAAAATATGAGATGCCGCTTGTGCCATTTATGTTTATGGCATATATATGCTGTATGGTGTTATGGTATGGGAGATAGTGTGAAAAATAAAATTTTTCACACACAAGATTTGTGTCTGTGCACACTTGACA
>NZ_JAHLQE010000158.1 GCF_018918235.1 Eubacterium sp. MSJ-13 | reverse complement strand
ATCTCACCTATGCCCTCTGCAAGCATCGTGCCTTTTCTTATGCAGAAAGGCACATCAGCTCCGAGTTTTAAACCTATTTCGCACAGTTTTTCGGTATCAAGCCCAAGTCCGCACAATTCATTTATTCCGATAAGTGTGGCGGCACAGTCGGAGCTTCCGCCTGCGAGTCCGGCAGCGGCAGGAATATTCTTTGTGAGATGTATCTTAAATCCACCTTCGATATCAAAGGTATCTTTCATAAGTTTTGCGGCTTTATATACAAGATTTTTTTCGGCAGGTATTTTGTCGGGGAGTTCTTTGTTCATTGAAAAAAGAATCTCTTCGTCAGTTATCTTTTCAAATGAAAGTTCGTCACATACATCTATACTCTGCATTATCATGGATAATGTATGGTATCCGTTTTCAAGTTTTCCTGTAACATCAAGTGTAAGATTTATTTTTGCAGGTGTTTTTTTTATTAAAATATTTCCCATAATTTTTCTCCTTTAAATCTAGAATTTTTCATGTATTTATTGTCTTAGTTTTAATATATAAACGCAGCTCAATGCGTGAAAAATCAGTCTTTAAGCCGAGTTTACAGAAAATTAACATATAGTAATAATAGCATATTCAGGTAAAATTTAGTATATAAAAATTACATAACCGATATGTCAAAAATACTTTTTACATATCGGAAGTGCTGTAGTTATAATAGCAGTCGTTAAAGGAAGATTGACATAAAAATGTTACAAATGCCATTTGAAATGCAGCAGGTAAAATGTTTAGTTTCGATGCAGGTATTTGGATATCATGTCTTTCTTAAAAAATAAGATGGAGGTGAATAGTGTGGATACTCTGGTAGAGAGTCTGATGGAAGAACTGAACTGTGATACAGTATTTACTATTCCAATATTTGGCGGCATACCTGTATATGAATCGGTAGTCGTGACATGGATAATAATGCTTGCAGTTCTTGTTTTATGTGTTCTGCTTGTCAAAAACCTG
Organism: Eubacterium sp. MSJ-13; assembly: GCF_018918235.1. Lineage (GTDB taxonomy): Bacteria > Bacillota > Clostridia > Lachnospirales > Lachnospiraceae > Butyribacter. The sequence goes on along the minus strand of NZ_JAHLQE010000158.1, from coordinate 6,863 downwards.
AGTATAGAAAATCCTAGTCGTAAACAGCTTGTTTTGGAAACAGCGGTGAGTGGATTGTACAATTTCTTTAAAGGTACAGTCGGTGAAAACGGTACAGCATACATACCGTATCTTGCATCGGTGGCTATTTACATAGGAATAGCGAACCTTATCGGTCTTTTAGGATTTAAACCACCGACAAAAGATATGAATGTCACCATAGCACTTGCACTGATGAGTATTATTCTTATCGAAGTTTCGGGTATTCGTCAGAAAGGTACAAAAGGGTGGCTCAAGAGTTTTGCTGAACCAATGCCTATAATATTACCAATCAATATATTGGAGATATTTATCAGGCCACTTTCATTGTGTATGCGACTATTCGGAAATGTACTTGGTTCATTTGTAGTCATGGAGCTTTTAAAACTTGTAGTTCCGGCAGTATTACCGGCATTTTGCAGTATGTACTTTGATATATTTGACGGTCTTATCCAGGCGTATGTCTTTGTATTCCTGACTGCATTGTTTATAAAAGAAGCCACAGAAACGGAATAGTACAGTAAGGTTTTTTGAAAACAGACTTCTTAAATACAGTACAAATTTAGGAAGATAAGATTTTATATTGAGTGAAAATTGATTAAAGATTAGATAGCAACATAAGGTTAAAAAAGATAAAACCTAAAATTTAAGAAAAGATTTAAAAGAAACAGAAAAGGAGATTAATATTATGTCAACAACATTATTAGTAGCAATCGGAGCAGGAATCGCAGTTTTAACAGGTATCGGAGCAGGTCTTGGTATCGGTAAGGCAACATCTTCAGCAGTAGACGCTATCGCAAGACAGCCTGAAGCATCAGGAAAAATCAGCAGCTCACTTCTTTTAGGTTGTGCACTTGCAGAAGCAACAGCTATTTACGGTTTCGTTATCGCACTTCTTATCATCTTACTTCTTAAATAAGATAAACATTGACCGTGAGTTATTGTCTGTCAAATGTGCAGACAATAACCATATTGTTGATACAGACTATGTTTTTTTAATGGATTGTTGAAAGAAGGACAATATATGTTAAGTATAAACCCATGGAATATTTTATGGACAGTTGTTAATCTGCTTGTCATATATGCGATATTCAAAAAGTTTTTATTTCAGCCTGTTATGAATGTCATCAATGCACGAGAGGAAATGATAAATAATCAGTTCAAGAGTGCTAAGGATGCAGAAGACGAGGCTGACAAACTTAAGAAAGAATATCACGACAAGATTAAGACAGCAAAGATTGAGGCTGACCAGATATTAGCAGATGCTAAGGAGCGTGCTGATGAGGCTTACAATTCCCAGATGGAAGACATCAGAGTTGAGACAGAACGCTTGAAAGAGAAAGCCAAGAGAGACATCGAGGCTCAGCATGAAAAAGCAATGCAGGCAACACAGGCAGAGATTGCAAAACTCGCCGTTGTAGCAGCAAGAAAAATTTTAGAGACAGGTGATAGCCGTGACGCAAACAGCAGTAAATAGTGCAAAGGTTTTGTACGATCTGTCGGTGGACAGAAAAGATGTAAATGATGCAGAGGATATATTGTCACTTACACCTGTTCTGAAAGAAGTTTTGGAATGTCCTGTTGTCAGTCTTGACAAGAAGGAAAAAGTGATTGATGATATTTTCCAAAAAGCAAAACTTTCGTCCGTAATCGCAAATTTCATAAAGGAAATGTGCAAAGTAGGTAATGCCGATGAACTTAGCGATATTTTCAAGGCTTACCATGAATATTGGGATGAAAAAAATCACATTCTTCGTGCCACAGTAACAAGTGCAAAGGAAATGTCGCAGGATGAGATAAAGAGTATAAAGGATGATATTAAAAAGAAATATCCAGAATATACCGTTGAATTATCTGAAAGTGTGGATGCTTCGTTACTTGGCGGATATGTAGTTAAGACAAAGATGGAAGAATATGATAAGAGTTTCACATGGCGGTTGAGCCAGTTGGAACGAAAAATGACTGGGAGGTGAATTTGTTGGGAGCTATTAGCGCAACAGATATCATATCTATAATTAAAAAAGAGATAGAAGATTTTGATTGGGACGATTCGGCAAGAGAAACCGGAGAGGTTATCTGGGTCGGTGACGGAATCGCAACAATATATGGTATAGACCATGCAATGTATGGTGAAATCGTAACTTTTGAAAACGGTGTCAAGGGAATGGTTCAGGATATAAGACAGAATGAAATCGGATGTATTCTTTTTGGCAGTGACCTCGGTATCAAAGAGGGAACAAAAGTTGTAAGAACAAAGAAAAAGGCAGGTATTCCTGTCGGAGATGCATTTCTCGGAAGAGTCGTAAATGCATTAGGTGAGCCTATTGATGGCGAGGGAGATATAAAGGAAGACGATTATTTCCCTGTTGAGCAGGAAGCACCAAGTATCGTGGACAGAAAATCGGTTGATACACCGCTTGAGACAGGTATTCTCTCGATTGACTCTATGTTCCCTATAGGAAGAGGTCAGCGTGAGCTTATCATCGGTGACAGACAGACAGGTAAGACTTCTATAGCTACAGATACTATCATCAACCAGAGAGGCAAGGATGTTATCTGCGTATATGTCGCAATAGGACAGAAAGCTTCAACGGTTGCAAAAATCGTAAATACATTAAAGAAACATGATGCAATGGATTATTCTATCGTAGTTTCATCTACTGCAAGTGATCCGGCATCATTACAGTATATTGCTCCATATGCAGGAACAGCACTTGCAGAGTATTTTATGCATAAAGGAAAAGATGTTTTGATAGTTTATGATGATCTTTCAAAACACGCCGTTGCATACAGAGCAATCTCACTTTTGCTTGAGCGTTCACCTGGTCGTGAGGCTTATCCTGGTGATGTATTTTATCTTCATTCAAGACTTCTTGAGAGATCGAGCAGACTTAGTGATGAACTTGGCGGAGGTTCTATAACGGCACTTCCTATCATAGAGACACAGGCAGGAGATGTATCAGCTTACATTCCTACAAATGTTATTTCTATCACAGATGGACAGATATTCCTTGAGAGTAATCTTTTCTTCTCAGGTATGCGTCCTGCCGTAAATGTTGGTTTGTCAGTATCCCGTGTAGGTGGTGCGGCACAGACAAAGGCAATGAAGAAAGTTGCCGGAAGTATCCGTATCGACCTTGCACAGTACAGGGAAATGGAAGTGTTCACACAGTTTTCTTCTGACCTTGACAGTGCTACAAAGGCACAGCTCGATCATGGTGAAGCACTTATGGAGCTTCTTAAACAGCCGCTTTGCAGCCAGCTCAGTCTTCATGAGCAGGTTATTACACTCTGCCTTGCAAATGCAAGTGTATTTGACAAAGTTGGAAAGAAGAATGTAAAGAAACTTCAGATGGATATTTTAGGACAGTTTGATACAAAACATCCTGAGATTGGCAAAGAGATAGATGATAAGAAAGTGATTTCTGACGAGATGATAAATAAGATCGTTGAGTTAGGAAAGGAAATGTCTAAATAGAATCGGAGGAATATTTATGGCAAATATTAAAGAGATTCAGGATAGAATGAGAAGTATTCAGGATACATTAAAAATCACAAATGCCATGTATATGATCTCTACATCTAAACTCAAGAAGTCAAAGAAAATGCTTGCAGATACAGAGCCTTACTTCTTTGCTTTGCAGTCAGAGATGAGTCGTATTTTGAGACATTTGCCTGAACTTGAAGATATATATTTTGAATCCGATTCAGCCGTAGAGAAAAAGCCTGAAGAAAAGCGTGTAGGTTATATTGTAGTTACAGCGGACAAAGGTCTTGCTGGTTCATACAACCACAATATTATGAAAGCAGCCTACGAGCATCTTCAGACTCATCCAAACAACAAACTTTTTGTTCTCGGAGAACTTGGAAGACATTATTTTGAACAGCAGGGTGTACATATTGACAAACAGTTCCACTACACTGTTCAGAATCCTTCTCTTAACAGAGCAAGAAACATATCAGAGGAACTTTTGCAGCAGTACCATGAGGGAAAACTTGATGAGATATACATCATTTATACCGCCATGGTAAATGCAGTTGCAGAGGAAGTTGAGATAAAGCAGCTTCTTCCACTTAAGAGAGCAGATTTTACCGCAATGCATATTCCGGTGGATGCACCGAGAGAGGAACTTGCACTTGTTCCTTCGGCAGAAGCGGTTATGGATAGAATAGTTCCTGATTATCTGGTAGGTTTCGTGTATGGTGCACTTGTTGAGGCATTTTCATGTGAGCAGAACGCCCGAATGATGGCGATGGAAAATGCGACGAACAGTGCAAAGGATATGCTGCATGAATTGGATATTTTATATAATCGTGCCAGACAGGCGGCTATTACACAGGAGATAACTGAGGTAATAGCGGGTGCGAAGGCACAGAAACGCAAAAAGAAAAGATAGTTTGCGAAACAGGTTGCAGGCTGTGCTGATTGCACAAATATAACAAATAATACCACAGGCACGTTCTCGCTATGATGTTGCTCGTAGCAGTACATAAATGGTGAAAAGACCACCATTAAGTACTGACGGTGACAGAAATGCCTGATAACATTATTTGTTATATTCGTACAATCCAATAAAAGTTTGCAAAAGTTTCGCAAAGATTTGTAGAGTTAAATGTTGAAAGATAAAATAATAATGGAGGCAGAGATGAATACAGGAAAAATCGTACAGGTTTCCGGACCTGTTGTGGATGTTGAGTTTGAAAATGATGACCTGCCGGCAATCAGAGATGCATTGGAAGTAATGAATGGCGATAAGAAATGCGTTATGGAAGTTGCACAGCATATAGGTAATCACATTGTACGCTGTATCATGCTGGCAGCCAGTGAGGGTCTTTGCAGAGATATGGAAGTAACAGCAACAGGAAGCGGAATCAAAGTTCCTGTTGGTGAGGATACACTTGGCCGTCTTTTCAATGTACTTGGACAGACAATTGACGGAGATAAGCAGCCTGAGGGTGAAGCTAATTGGGAGATTCACAGAGAACCTCCTACATTTGAGGAACAGAATCCTGCTGAGCAGATTCTTGAAACAGGTATCAAAGTTATCGACTTACTTGCACCATATGCAAAAGGTGGAAAAATCGGTCTTTTCGGTGGTGCCGGTGTTGGTAAGACTGTACTTATTCAGGAGCTTATCAGAAATATCGCAACTGAGCACGGTGGATATTCAATATTTACTGGTGTAGGTGAGCGTTCCCGTGAGGGTAATGACCTTTGGACAGAAATGAGAGAATCAGGAGTTCTTAAAAAGACAGCGTTAGTGTTTGGTCAGATGAACGAGCCACCTGGAGCACGTATGCGTGTTGCTGAGACAGGCCTTACAATGGCTGAGTATTTCAGAGATGAGAAACAGAAGGATGTGCTTTTATTTATTGATAACATCTTCCGTTTCACACAGGCTGGTTCAGAGGTTTCAGCACTTCTTGGCCGTATGCCTTCAGCCGTAGGTTATCAGCCGACACTTGCAACTGAGATGGGTGAGCTTCAGGAGAGAATTGCATCAACAAAGAACGGTTCCGTAACATCAGTACAGGCTGTATATGTACCTGCCGATGACCTTACAGACCCGGCTCCTGCAACAACATTTGCACATCTTGATGCGACAACAGTATTATCAAGAAAGATTGTTGAACAAGGTATCTACCCAGCCGTAGACCCGCTTGAGTCATCATCAAGAATACTTGAGGCTGACATAGTAGGCGAGGAGCATTACAATGTGGCAAGAGAAGTTCAGGGAATTTTGCAGAAGTATAAGGAATTGCAGGATATTATCGCAATCCTCGGTATGGAAGAACTTGCAGACGAGGATAAGACGGTCGTATTCAGAGCAAGAAAGATACAGAAATTCCTTTCACAGCCATTCCATGTAGCTGAGAACTTTACAGGCATTAAAGGTGTTTATGTGCCGGTAGAGGAGACAATTCGTGGATTTAAGGCAATTCTTTCAGGAGAGATGGACGAATATCCTGAAAATGCTTTCTTCAATGTAGGAACGATAGACGATGTGAAAAAGAAAGCAGAGACTATGAAAGACGCAGAGTAAATATGATTTTCGTGTGAGATTTAAAAGTAAAGATTTTTTGCAGGATTATATCGGTAACACAAAATGTACTCGGTATTATTAAAATTAACTTGCACGAAGTCTTGGATTTTAAAGGGTTTTACACAGAAATGAGGTAATATGGCTAATTCGTTTTATTTAAAAGTTATATCTGCAAACAGGGTATTTTTCTCAGGAAAATGCGAGTCTGTAGTAGTACCTGAATTTGATGGAGAAAAAGAAATCCTTGCTCACCATGAAAATATGGTAATCGCCGTAAACCGTGGAGATATGCGTTTCAAACCGGAGGGCGAGAGTGAGTGGCAGGAAGCTGTTGTAGGAATGGGACTTGTCGAGATAATGAATAACCGTGTGACACTGCTTGTGGAAACAGCAGAGCATCCGGAAGAAATAGATATGGCGAGAGCTCAGGAAGCGAAGGAGAGAGCCGAGGAACAGATGCGTCAGAAACAGAGTATTCGTGAATATTATCATTCCAGAGCTTCACTTGCAAGAGCGATGGCGCGCATTAAGGCGGCAAGTGCAAAGAAATAAAAGATATATTGTATAGATATAGTATTTATTGTAAGTTATATGTGGATAAAAATTAAATATGAATAGATAATCGTGTGTTTGCATTGATGAACAAGCAGGAGAAAATTTTGTGGATAAAAGAAAGGTTTTTTCCTGCTTGTTTTGTACTAGTACAACGAAAATTAAATCTTTGATACATTGAGTATGAATGTGATTTCGAGAGTGCATGTCAAAAAACGCAGGTGTAGCGGGCTACATCGAGGCTTTTTG
>NZ_JAHLQE010000078.1 GCF_018918235.1 Eubacterium sp. MSJ-13 | reverse complement strand
ACGATAGTTCAAACTTGAGCCATTAGCTACTCCTTGACAGTCGTAGCATGAGGCTAAACGCTCTGGTTCTTCGTCAGAGGACTATTGCCTGTGTCAAAGTAACTGATTATATTAGTTGTAACCCTGTTCATATATTCATTCATGCTTTCCAAGTCTCCTGAAAGCATTGCTTCTATAAACTCACTATATGGTACATTGTCACTCCCAAATCACTGCTCTATCATTTTTCCAAACATTTGCGTCACTTCATAATTAGTCAGTTTTAGGCTATATATTTTTTTATTAAACTTTCCTGATGTATAAAATCCTTCTATACGCAGATATCCACTTGCCAGCAGCAAACTCCATACCGCATCCTTGCTTGTTTTAAGTTGTTCAAAAACTATCTGCTCATCTATGTTTTTATCAACAACACCACCTAAAATCAATGTTTCCATTGTTTCTTTTGTGTTGGTTGATCCTGTTCTTATCAGCTCATTTACAAGCCCGTTTGAACTTGAGTCAGCCCAATATGTTGAAAACTCTCCGTACTTCAAAAAATTGATTATTGACCAAGGATTATAAATATCATTTTTCTTTCCAAACATAAAACCATCATACCATGCTTTTACATCATCTTTTTTATCAGAAAATTTAAATTCATCAAGTGCATTAAATACTTCCTGCTCAGTGAAACCAAATGCTGTTTCATATAAGTTAGATGTAGTTGTGACCACAACAAGGTTATTAAGATCACTAAAAATGCTTTCTTTAGAAACCCTTGTTATACCCGTCATTATTGCCCGCTCTAAATACGGATTTGTCTTAAATGTCGAGTTAAAAAGACTTCTGGTAAAGGCAACAAGTTCTTCCCAGTATCCATTTACATATGCTTCCTGCATCGGTGTGTCGTATTCATCCAACAGAATGATAACTTTTTTTCCATAATAACGGCTCAGATAATTACTTAAATCTTTTATAGAACTCTGTGCAGTAACATCTGACATGCCATCTGATATTCCTTTAATATTATTTTTTCCTCATCTGTCAAACCATCCCAATCTGTCAAAAACATAAACGATTGATACAGACTGCATATTATCTTTTTAATTTTAGCAATAGTATCTTGATAGTTACTCTGCTTTATCTCTGCAAAGCTAAGAAATATCACCGGATATGTTCCCTGTAATTTACGGTATTTTTCCTCTTTCCATATATCAAACCCTTCAAACAGATCTCCCCTGTTTTTATATTCATTTGAGAAAAAACACCTGAGCATATCCATATTTAATGTTTTTCCGAAACGGCGTGGACGGGTTATGAGTGTTACTATATCTTCATTTTCCCACCACTCTTTTATAAACGCTGTTTTATCTATATAAAAAGTGTCTTTTTCCCGTATTGATTCAAAACTCTGATTTCCTATCCCTACAACTCTTGCCATACGCACACCTTCCATTCAATCTACATTCTGTTCTCCATAAATCTGTAAATACATTTTAACATTGGAGTATATTAAAGTAAAGTATTCCTCTTGTTACTGACATACCTCTACTTACGATTGATGTGCCATGTTTTTTTGAAAAACAACCTAACTTATGACTAAAGTCACACATATGCAGCGATTAGCCATCAAATTTCTCGTACACAGATGTAAAATCATTTTCCACTACTGTATGTGGTGCAATAGTAACACTTATATAATCCTTATTGTTGTTTAAGTCTATATCAACGCCGCTGTCTATAAGTCTGACGATAGGTCTTAAAGGATTTGATGTATTTGAAACTACTATTGCTTTCTCTCCGTTCGTCATAGTAACTTCAATACCTTTCGCATAAACAGGCACCGCTTCAAGAAATGCCTCGACTGCATTTCTGTCAAAAAGCACATTACTTCCTCCCATAAGATACTCTATCGCTTCTGACAAAGCATACGGTTTCTTATATGGTCGTTTAGATGTGAGTGCATCGTACACATCTGCAACATGAATTATCTTTGCATACGGAGGTATCTCATCCCCTACAAGTCTGTCAGGATAACCTGTTCCATCCTCATTTTCATGATGGTGAAGAACTCCCTGTTTTGTCCTCGCCGGAATAAGCCCGTTTTCATCAAGTATATCATAAGAATATCTTGCATGTTCCTGAACAAGTCTGTACTCAGACATCGTAAGTCTTGCCGGTTTGTTTATGATTGCAGGATCTATCTTTGTCTTTCCAATATCGTGCATCAATGCTGCAAGACAAAGTTCCCACAATGACTCATCGTCATATGAAAGATATATTCCGATAATTGTTGATATGACAGCGACATTTACCGAATGTTTATATGTATAATTATCATACGTTCTCAAATCCTGAATATCAAGTGATATACTCTTATCCTTGTCAAGAAGCTGTCCTACTATATCTTTTGCTATATTTTTAAGTGAATCTATATCCCCGTCTTTTACAGCCTGAGCTGCCTTATTTCTAAGTTCTATCGTAATAACTTCTTCAATCTGGATTCCCTTTGAAAGTTCATCTTCTATATAAACACCCTGATAACCCCTGATTGACAATCTGGTTATATACTCTTTTGTAAGTTTTGTATTAAGAGATAATAATACTCTTCCATCATCATCGTATACTTCCTTTGCCAAAATCATCCCCGGATTTACCTTTTCAATGTTTAAATACCTCATTAACGCTAATCCTTTCTGAGCAAAAAACAATTACTTATACACAAATATTCTGAATAAATCATAAACAAGCTATAACAAACTTGTAAATAGTAAAAGTGCTAGTGTGCTGTATCATTGACATTTCGCCAAATAACTTGTATAAATTTCCATCTGCTGCGTTGTCGTCAATCACCGTAGCCCGCTACGGCTCATTCCTCTGTCTTGCAGACTGAAAATTTACCCTGCGTTATTTAGCTGAAAGTCAGTGATACAGTACACTAGTCATCTAAGCACAATTGGAAATTATAACTACTATTTTGACAAAAATCAACATCTATTATCAAATATTTTGCCAATCTGAAAATTGTTATCCGATTATTCAAAATTTGTTCATATATATAAGGTAAAACCAAGCTTTTTATATCAAGCGGATATTCGCAATCCACTTTGCTACTTACTCATAATACTATTAGCTGCTATCGCAGCATATCAGAAGGGACTTGCTTGATAGTATTAAATTCCAAGATGTTTTAAAAATTCCTGTGTTCTCTGATTTTTAGGTGCGTCTATTACTTCCTGTGGTGTTCCCTCTTCCACTATGACACCGCCATCCATAAAGATAACCCTGTCAGAAACAGCTTTTGCAAACTCTATCTCATGTGTTACAACGACCATCGTCATCTTTTCCTCTGCAAGGCTTTTCATAACTCTCAAAATCCCTGCTGTTATTTCAGGGTCAAGTGCTGATGTAGGTTCATCAAAAAACAGCATTTTAGGCTTTAATGCAAGAGCCCTCGCAATTGCAACTCTCTGCTGCTGACCTCCTGAAAGTTCACATGGATATGCGTTTTCCTTATCTTCAAGTCCTACCTTTTTAAGAAGTTCTCTAGCTTCCTTAAATACTTCCTCCTTAGGTCTTTTCTGGTTGCATATCGGTGCATCAGTTATATTTTTAATAACAGAATAATGTGGAAAAAGATTAAAATTCTGAAAAACAAGTCCGAAATTCTGCTGTGCATTTCTTATGCTGTTTTTTTCAGGATAGACAGCAGTTCCAGACTGGTCTTTAACAACATTTTCTCCGCAGTACGATATATCACCGCCATCTGCTCTCTCAAGAAAAGTCGCACATCTTAGCAATGTAGATTTTCCGGAACCAGAAGGTCCTATTATTGATACAACCTCTCCCTCTCTTACACTCAAACTTATATCTTTTAAAACCGTTTTTTCATCAAAAGTCTTTTTGATGTGATTCATCTCTAATATGTCCATATTTATCCAAGCCTTTCACATATCTATATATTTCCATCTGTATCTGCTACAGCACACTCTTTACTATCCCTAAACTTTTTCTTTTCTATCTATAATAGTCAAATTTCTTCTCTATCAATTCCATTGCATATGCCACTATAAAATTAAATATGTAATAGAACAGACCCGCTACAAAAAGCGGCATAACAGATGCCATGCTTGACGATATCTGTTTTGCAACGGTAAACATCTCCGTATAAGCGATTGCAAATGCCAGTGAAGTATCTTTTACAAGTGTGATAACCTCATTTGTAACAGGCGGCATTATCCTCTTTACCATCTGAGGGAATATTATCTTAAAAAATGTTCCTGCCTTGCCGTAACCGAGCACCTCTGCCGCTTCTCTCTGACCTACAGGTATGCTCTGTATTCCCGAACGGTAAATCTCCGCAAAATATGCTGCATAATTCAATGAAAATCCTATGATAACAGCATAAAAGCGATATGCATACGGAAGTTTGATATCAAACAGGTAATGTGGTCCGTAAAATACAACAAGAAGCTGAAGCATAAGTGGTGTACCACGCATTATTGATATATATATCTTTGCAATCCACTGTATTATCTTTATCTTTGACATTCTCATTGCCATAAGTGGAAGTCCAAGCGGCATTGAAAATACAAGCGTAAGTATAAATATAAGAAGTGTCGCACCCATTCCTTCTGACAACTGAAGCGCAATATTTATAAAGTTCTTATTCTTTTTATTAGAAGCAGCCTCGGGTGCAACAGTCTCCTGAGCTTTATCATTCTGTGGAGCAGGCGTTATCTTTGGCACTTCAGGGACTTTTCCACCATCAATATATGTCTTGTCATCAAGACTAAGACATGCACTTTCCTCAAGTTTCCATTTTTTAACTATAGTATCAAATGTCCCGTCCTGAAGCATTTCGAGAAGTGTCACCTGAACCTTATCACGAAGTTCTGTATTTCCACGCTTAAATCCGATGCCATATTCCTCCGATGAAAGTCTTTCATCAAGCATTTTGTACTTGTCACCAGATGCCTCAAGTTTGTATGAAGCGACACCTATATCCATACAGATTGCATCGACCATTCCGCTTTCAAGATTCATAAATGCAGAATTGTAATCTCCGACCTCCGTTATCTCCTTCATTGACTCTGCAAGTTTCTTATTCTCAGGTGTAGCATCATCACCTTTAAGTGCTGCAAGTGCAGAAGAATCTGACTGTACACATACTATCTTTCCTTTAAGGTCACTTAATTTTGTGATATCAGAATCTTTATTTACGATAACTATCTGTGAATTATCAATATAGGGAGTAGACCATGTGTATAACTTCTCCCTGCCGTTCATCGTAAAACCATTCCATATACAATCTATATTTCCGACTTTTAACTCGGTATCCTTTGACTCCCAGTCAATCGGCTGCTTAACAAGCTCCCATCCGTTTCTGTCAGCAACTTGTGCAGCAAGATCAAGGTCAAATCCTATATACTCACCATCATCACTGAGATAACCATAAGGAGGGAAACTTGCATCAAATCCAACAACAAATTTCTGTTTTGCAGATACCTGTATTCCCTGCCCAAAAATAAACATCACACCAGCTATAATCAGCATAAATCTTATCAGTCTGCCGGTTTTAAAAGTTTTCTTGTCCATCATTTCCATCCAATCTGTTTTTATTTTTGTTTAGTCATTTTAAAAAATCTCCGCTTTTACCTGGTTGCTTTTTCAATAGACATTACACATCTTTCATATCATAGCATAGTTTTAATGTTCTGTGGAATTTTTTTCATTATTTATATGCCAAAACAAAAAAGTGGCCATTTCAGATATATGTCCATTGCCTGATAAGTGAACATATATTAAAACGACCGCTTTTTTACTATATTTCATCAGCACAGCAACCCTGCTTTTAAATTTAACCGTACATATCCTTATATTTAGCAAACCCGCCATTCAGACTCACGACCGGATAACCAAGTTTCGCAAGGTCCCTTGTCGCATAGATGCTTTGATTGCCTCTGTCACAGTAAAGGATGATAAGCCTTATACCTTTTTTATTAAAAATCTCCCTATCCTCATTTGTCACATAATTTCTCGCAAATATTCTTCTTATATCTTTTTCCAGCAGATCGATATCTATCCAGACAGCACCCGGAATGTGTTCTCTATCATAATCACTTTTATCACGCAGGTCAAAAATCAGCACATCACTTCGACCAAGATAATCTTTAAGCTGTCGTGAAGGAAGGATGCGGATTGAGTTTTTAATATTATCAAGGGTCATATTTTTGTGTCTCCATCATATATTTTTAAGTACTTATAATATACCTTATAATTTATCTTATGAGGACCAATGCTACTTTGTGTATTATTATATTATTAAAAAACCCCAAAATCTTTAAGACTTTCGGGGTTTTTTAATAATATATTTATTCTGTTTTTCCAAACTATAACTCGAATTTCTGAACAAGTTCATTCAATGTAACTGCCTGTGCTGCAAGTTCCTCGCTTGTTGCAGAAGTTTCCTCTGCCACTGCGGAATTATCCTGAACAACCTCTGACATATCCTTTATACCATCACGAATCTGGTCAATACTCTTCATCTGTGTATCTGCTGTCTGTGCTGTGCCCTGAATCATTTCATTTGCAATACGGACACGCTCCACTGCATTATCAAGAGATTTGATAACATCGTTTACAATTGTATTTCCCTTATCTATTTCCTCCAGTGATACGCTTATAAGATTTCGTGTCGTATTTACCGCATTGGCACTTTCGTTAGCAAGACCACCAATTTCTCCTGCGACAACAGCAAAACCTTTTCCTGCCTCTCCCGCACGGGCAGCCTCAATAGAAGCATTAAGTGACAAAAGATTTGTCTGTGTTGCAATATCCTCAATCGCCTTAATAACACCGACAACCTGCTGTGAGGATTCCTGAATCTTATCCATTGCCTCACGCATCTGAGCCATCTGCTTTTTGCTGTCTTCCATTACATCTGCAACTTCATTTGTGTATTGTGCAGACTTCTCAGAATTATCCCTGTTTTCCTTAACCTTGTCGGCAACAGTAATCGCCGTTTCGAGAAGTTCATCAATCGCTGTAGCCTGCGTTGTCGTATTTTCAGCCATACCCTGAGCTGCTTCTGCAAGGTCATCACTTCCAACTGATACCTGCTTTGCCCCCTCCATGATACTTGTCATAACTTCTGTCATTGCCTTAGAAATATGATTCATGGCATCCTTAACTTTCTCAAACTCACCGACATAGGCATATTTGAGATCTATCGACAGTTTTCCGTCAGCCATGTCCGCAAGCACCTTTGATATCTCGTCAATATAATCTATGTACTCTTTAAGGCGTATTACAGTTTTTTCAATAGATCTTCCAAGTTCGCCAACCTCATCATCACTCTGAGCATCGATTGATACATTAAGATTACCATTTGCAAGTTCCATAGCAGTATCATTTAATCGTATCAGAGGATCTACTATCTTACTTGACAATTTACCTATGAGAAGCAGTATAAATGTGATTCCGACAATAATTACAATAAGAAGCAGTACGACTGCTTTTACCAGTGAAGAATAATACTGTCCATTTGGAATACAGCTCAGTGCTATAAATCCAGTATCACCGATTGGCATGATATATCCATATTTGCGATTGCCATCTACCTTATATTTCAAAAGCGTTGATGACTGTGCACTGATTGCCTTACCAACACTGTCTGAGATTTTCATATCCTGAATCTTTTTATCAATCAGTGATGAAGTCGGATGGTATATAAAAGTTCCATCACTTGTCATTAACATAGTATATCCATTTGAACCAATCGTATAGTTCTTCATCTTATTTGTAATAGTATCTATAACAACATCAATTCCTGCAACACCGACAACCTTCTTATCAGAACCATAAACAGGTGCTACTGCACTGAGAATCAGATTTCCTTTGCTCGCAGAAATATACGGTTCTGTAAGCATTGTTTTTCCTGTCTTTGTACATTCATACCATGCACGCGTCGTACAATCATAATCATCACCTGAAATCGTACCATATGATGTAATTGAAGCATTGCTGTCAAGGTCTGCAATAAATACACCCTGAATATTATCCGTATCAAGCCCTGCCGTTTCACTCATCTCATCAAGCACATCAGAATACATAGGATTTTCAGTCATGCGCTGTCCTTCTTTTGTAGTAGTAAGAAGTTTCTGTACATCCTTATCTATTGCGAGCTGTTCAGCCATACGCTCAAACGGTGCAAAGTACTTTTCAACTTCAAGCGATACCGCTTCAGAATCCTGCTGAAGCTCAGTATTATTTGATTTTATAAGCAGGGTGTAAACCACACCTACAACCAATATGGTTATAGCCGCCATAACAGCTATAATAGAAAGACCTATTTTATTCTGAATCTGAACTTTTATGCCATTTTTGTTTTTTACTGTCTTATTCTCTTTTTTACCTTTCTTTAAACTTTTGTTTTCTTCCATTTTATTTACTTCCTCCAATCCGTATAAATAAACCTGTAAAAAGCATTATAACACTTTTGTTTATAATCGTACATAAAAATTTAAAACTTTATTTTATTTTTTAAAAATAGAATATGTCAAAATTTTGATGTATCAATCTATAAATACTATTGCAATTATGAATAAATTGTAAAAAATATTGCTTTTTTCTTCACATTTTGTTAAAAAATTGTTGCTATTTTCCAAATATATGCTACAATAATTCTTGTAGTTTACTAACATGTATAGCTGTTTTGAATATTCCTATGGAGAGGGTGTGCAGCTTTCAGCTTATACATTGTTTATTATTTGTTCCCACCTATTTATAAAAAAAACAGCCGTTTTGAATCACATCAAAACGGCTCGTTTTTGTTATTGCCATATATTTACATTTCTGATATAATAATTGCAATTTATGTAACCAATGGCGATTACGGAATATTCTGTAACCGCCATTTTCTTTATTCTTCACTATTTTTTAAGAAAGAGGTGTTTTATGAACAATTTTGTAAATTCACTTACTACAACACTTGATAAAATCGACACTTTTGTCTGGGGTCCTGTAATGCTCATTCTCCTTGTCGGAACCGGTATTTTCCTTACTATCAGAACAAAGGCTCTCTGCTGGCGTAACCTGCCTTATGCTTTAAAAAGTGTTATGAGCAAAGAAGCAAGACAGAAAAAAGGCGATGGTGATGTTTCTCCATTCTCAGCACTTACCACAGCACTCGCCGCAACCATCGGAACAGGAAATATTGTAGGTGTCGCTACAGCTATGGTTTCAGGCGGCCCCGGAGCTTTGGTATGGATGTGGCTTTCTGCTGCTTTCGGTATGACATCTAAATTCAGTGAATGTATGCTCGCCATTAAATATCGTGAGGTAAACGAAAAAGGTGAAATGTCAGGCGGTCCTATGTACACGATGAAAAAAGCCTTTAAGAACAAAAAAGCAGGTGCCATACTCGGCTGGCTCTTTGCTCTTTTTGCAGTTGTCGCATCATTCGGAATAGGCAATCTTACTCAGGCAAACTCAATTTCAACTGCATTAAATTCAACATTTAATATACCGGTTGCTGTTACCGGCATCGTAGTGATGCTCCTCGCACTTATAATCATAATTGGAGGCATAAAAAACATCTCAAAAGTATCACAGGTAGTTGTTCCGCTTATGGCTGTATTTTACATTATTGCAGGACTTATAGTTATATTTGGAAATCTGAGCAATCTCCCATCAGGTATCGCAATGATATTTAAAATGGCATTTTCCGTAAAAGCAGTGGGCGGGGGATTGTGCGGCGGTATCGTTGCAAGCATGATGCAGGCAATGCGTTTTGGTGTTGCACGAGGTGTATTTTCAAATGAAGCAGGCATGGGTTCTGCCGCTATAACTGCTGCCGCAGCCACAACAGATGACCCTGTCCGTCAGGGTTACATAAACATGACAGGTACTTTCTGGGATACGATAGTAGTCTGCACCATTACAGGACTCTGCATTGCAAGTTCGGGTGTGCTTGGCTCAAAAGACATTGTAAATTCAGGACAGTACACATACACAAAAGAAGCATCGACTATCTCTATAGCAACAAGAAGCGGGGATAATATAATAACAGACAATTACATTATTAAAAATGTTACATCAGATGAAAATGGCACTACTCTTGTCGTTTCAAAAGACGACAAGGATATCTCACTTAAAAACAAAAAATCCGCACTCACACCCGACAATATAAGTGCAGATACTCTTGCTGGAACATGGACTGATCCGTCAGACAATGAATATGTATTTGACAAAGATGGTTCTTACAAATACAAAGAACTTACCGTAGGTTCGGCACTCACGATAAAAGCCTTTAAAACCGTCCTCGGAGATGCTGGAGGATGGCTTGTATGTATTGGAATCGCTTTCTTTGCTTTCTCAACAATTCTCGGCTGGGAATACCATGGTGAAAAAGCATTTGAATACATACTTGGAACACACAGATACAATATGGTCTACAGAATAATATTCTCACTTATGGCATATGTCGGAGCAACGACGACGCTTGAGATTGCATGGACATTTTCGGATATAGCTAATGCATTGATGGCAATTCCTAATCTTATATGTCTGCTTGTATTAAGCGGTACAGTGGCTAAGGAGATGGAGAGGTTTCAGGCAGTGCTTAAGAGGGAAAAGATTAACTGACGCTTTAAATAGGGCTTATTATTCTGCAGCAGGGACGCTTTCGCTCGGAGAACTGAGTAGCGATACATAAGCGGGCATAATACACCCGCTAAGTACCGACACAGTTCTAACGCCCTTTTGTCAGAATAATAAGCCCTATTTAAAGCTGGTTTTCGTCAAATTTTTGTGCATATTGCATATGCTATAATGTCGTCAGACAAAAAGATAATATAGTTCCATAGATGGACAACGATAAAAGCCCGAAAGTCTGGTACACTTTTGGGCTTTTTGTTCCTATTTTGGTGTGGAAGGTTTAATACCACAGGCTAATTACCAACTATTTATCGCCATCTAACCATTTGTTTATGTAATTGCAAACTACACCAGCCGCAACAGCGACAATAAAAGATAATATATACTCCATACCTTCCGTATCCTGTCTAGGAGGCGGCAACAAGCTTATACTATCCAATCAATATCAATAATCTACAAAAACATTTATTAAGAAATAACTACTTTCCATAATACACAATCTTGCTATTGTATAAGTGACAATGACTTCATCAAAAATATCCATCCCGTAAGCGTAACCGATGAAAACAATGTAGTACTTACCACTATACTTGCGGCAAGCGTGTCATCACCGTCCATATTTTTTGCCATTATGTATGATGTAGGTGTGCATGGTGAAGCAAGCATTATAACTATTGCTATCAGCTTCTGGTCGCGGAATCCAAAATATGCCGCAATCGGAAGAAAAATCCCTGCAAGTACGACAAGTTTTATAAGCGATGCCACCATAGTCGGTTTTATCTTTGCAAGTGCCTTTCTGCCCTCAAATGTCGCACCGATTGAAATAAGTGCAAGCGGCGATGCCATTACCGCAAGATTGTTTATCGTCTTATCTATCATTCTCGGAAAACTTATATTAAAAAATGATGCGACAAGGCCGAAAAATATTCCTATTATTATAGGGTTTTTAAGTATGTTTATCAGTGCATGTTTAATCTGGCTGTTATCTCCGAAATTTTCTTTATTGTTGCTTTCCAATGTCAGAATGATAACTGCAAATATATTGTAAAGCGGCACTGAACCGATTATCATAAGTGGTGCCATGCCCGATGTGCCATAGATATTCTGGATAAACGCTATCCCAAGTATAGCGGCACTGCTCCTGTATGCCCCTTGAACAAATGCACCTACCATGCTTTTATCCCTCATAAATTTCTTTGCAAGAAACCATACCAAAAGGATTGATGTAAGCGTTGCAATAAAACAAAACCCGACATATTTAAAATCAAAATTTTTCCTTATATTTGTATCTGCAAGGTCCTGAAATACAAGGCACGGCAGACACGCCTTAAAAACAAATTTATTTGCCATATTGGCAAAATGCTCGTCTATAAGACCTATTCTCTTAAAAAAATGTCCGAGGACTATCACAGCAAAAACCGGAACTGTCGCATTCAGACTAAATAAAAAATTGTTCATTTTTTTAACCCTTCTTAAAATAAATTTATTGTTGCAATTCACGCATATAAAATGTACGCTGCAAAAATATATTTACAGCATAGGTGTGCAAAAAGAAAATGTCAATGGCTGGCATAAAAAGTATTGCTTTTGATATACTATTAGCATATAATAATAAAAAACATACGATTTTTAATACGAAAAGAGGTGCTTAAAATGCTCGCTGTAAAATCTATGGATGTAAGAGATAATTTCAAAAAAATATGCGATAAAGTTTTTAACGGAGAAACATTGGTCGTATCACGACCTAAAAATCAAAATATTGTTATGATGTCAGAAGCGAAATACAATGAAATCATGAAAATAAAAAGAAATGCTGAATATCTGGCTATGCTTGATAAATCTATGGCTGAAGCAAAAGCTGGTGGATTTATTGTAAAATCGATAGATGAACTGGAGAATATGTAAAATGAATATAGCCTTTACACCTACCGCATGGGGACAATATATTGATTGGCAAACATCAAACCCTAAACTTGCCAAACGAATTAATCAGCTCATCAAAAGTATAGAAAGAGATGGCTTGTCAAAAGGCATTGGAAAACCTGAACCACTTAAACACAGAAAAGTATGGAGCAGAAGAATAACTGACGAACATAGGCTTACCTACAATTTTGACAGCAACCAAAATCTCATAATTTACTCATGCAAATATCATTATGAAAATTAAAATATGGCACAAAAATGACCTCCAAAAGTTAGATTTTTAATCTAATTTCTGGAGATCGTTAAGACAACAATTATTTTTATAACTACAATTTTATCATCCGAAAACTCTTATCAAAACAATATCTATATCGTCAAGCGAATATTCGCAATCCTCTCTGCCACTTCCCTGATATTATTAAATATTATCATTTCTAAGTGTCTCGATTACATTATCCTTTTTAATCTTTTTCATCGTATATATCATACTTGCAAATACTACAACAAAGATACTTATCACAACGACCACGATGCTCTGCACCGGAATATAAAATCCCACATTAAATCCCTCGCTCATTACATTAAACATTGCATAAGTAGCAAGTACAGCCATTATCATACCAAATATAAGACCTTTTATTCCATAAAATACACATTCATAATTCATCATCTTATTCAGACCTTTTTTTGTCATTCCGACAGATTTCAGCATTGCAAATTCCTGTTTCCTCAGAAGAATGTTTGTAGAAATTGTATTAAATACATTTGCGACAACGATAAGTGAAATAAGTATTATAAATCCATATGAGAAAACATTGACTATCATTATTATCGCATTGCTCGTCTCCTTATCCTGTGTATAGTCAGCTATATGGCTTAACTGACCAGACATTTTTTTCTTTATGAAAGCTGTAAGGTTTACTTTTGCTTCTGAATGTTTTTTCGCCTTAAACTCAAATCTGTAATAATTATTTCTTACAACTCCCTTTGGTATATTTTTAACTTCTGAGTACGGTTTTACTATCGTGAGTAAATTGCTGTTGCTGGCATCTCCAATACAAAGTGGAAGTTTATCGTCACATCTGACTACACTTACATCCTGTGACGCAAATGCATCTTTTCCTGAATAAATCTTTTCCTCCACACTTCCTTCTTCGTCTTCATCAGTAGTCTCAAAATAATACTGACTGAGTTTCTTATAACTTTTTATATAGCCAAGCTCATAACCTTTCTTTTCCTTTGCTTGATATATCTTTATATCTGCATCTGATTTTATAATATCATACGAATAATTCTTGCTTTCATCTTCATTATAAATTGAAAGATGAGGCCATGCCAAAGCTTTTGTATTTTTTATATTATTTTTCTTTATATACTCATTATATATATCATCTTCAAGATACCATATATGAGCATCAATCCTTATGATACCCTTTTTCTCATCGACCATTTCCGGATCCATCTTTTTAAGACCATTAAGATACTCGCTGTCTACATCTTTTATTTTTATCTCTGCAATCACATTATCGTACACACTGTAACCGCCATCATCTATATTATCTACTCCCTTAAATCCCTTTAACGCATTTTCAACTGTCTTAAAACTTTTTTCAACCGCACTCTTTTCAACTTCCATTGACAGGTCCGCCGCCGTATTGCTGTCATAAAGATCCAAAGATTTTGACATATACGAAGTGAAACTGTTTACTGCCACAAACAATGACGTACTTATGGCTATAGAAATTACCGTCACCCTCTGCTTTCGCTTGTTTCTCTTAAAGTTTTTGTCGGCAAGTTTTCCCTCAAATCCGAATAATCTCTCTAAAATAGGATTTACTTTTACGCTTCTTCTTTTAAGTCCCGTACTCTCATTCTGTTTAAGAGCCTGCAAAACCGTAAGTCTGACCGCTTTTACTGCCGGTATGAGTGCCGATACCAATACTGTGATAACTGTTACCGCTACGGCTACAAGCACGCCCGCCGCAGATATTTGCATTGTAAGTGAAATTCCCGATGAATCTGAACCTGTAAGCATCATCGCAAACTGATTTCCAAGAAGATTTAATGTAATACCTATTCCTATCACACCACATATTATACCAATCGGAATCCCTATTATACAGAGTATTCCTGCCTCAAAAAACACACTCCTTAAAATCTGCTTTCTTGTCGCACCTGCCGACTTGAGAAGCCCAAACTGTTTTGTTCTCTCACTTATGGAGATTGAGAATGCATTATGGATAAGCGACACTGACGCAACCATTATTATCGCCATAAGTATGCCTGCCATACCATATAAAAGTTTGTTGTATGTGTGGTTTGGCGACTCTCCATAAAATTTTAAAAGAGCACTGTGCATATAACCGGTTATGCCATCTTCATCCGAACCTGCATCTGCTTTCTTTGCCTTTTCAAGCTTTTTCATAAGTGTTTCAAATACCACCTCCACTTTTGAAACATTTTTGCATTTAAAATACATCGTGTAAGATTTTGGTGATGTAAGACCACTTTTTGTAAATATCTGCATATCATTAGATGTATCACCGTTACTTGTGACCACTTCAGAAAAACCTGATATTTCAAATTCCCTGTCTTTACCGTCAACCTTTAATTTTACTTTATCCCCTATTTCGCTGTTTTCAAAATACACGCTCCTTGCCATATTAGTCATGATTATCTGTGAATCATCCTTTGGCATATGCCCGCTTTTAAGCTTGACCGTCAACATTGCCCTGAAATTATCATCTATTCCCGAAAATGAAATATTCTTTGCCTCGCCCTGGTTCTCATATACCTCAACATAACTTTTCTCACTTATGTCTGCGGCTTTGTCACATATCTCCTCTTTAGACTTTTTATCAATATTGTATATCTGCCCCTGCCATTCACCTGTCTCATCTACTACAATGTCAAGCATATAATTCTGTAAACTCGTTATTATACTTGTTATTGAAACAAACATTGCAGTTGCAAGGATAATTCCAAGTATCGTGACAAATGTACGCACTTTATTTTTCAAAAGCGTCCTTAGGGTAAATCTGTTTATGATATTCATTACCTGTTCACCTCATCTCTCGTGATGTGACCGTCCTCGATAGCGATTATTCTGTCAGCCTGAAGTGCTATATTTTCATCATGTGTTATCATGATAAGTGTCTGATTATATTTCTTATTTGACTTCTTTAAAAGTTCCATTATCTCCTGACTGTTCTTGCTGTCAAGGTTTCCTGTCGGCTCATCGGCAAGAACTACCGAAGGTGAATTCATAAGTGCCCTTCCTATTGAAACTCTCTGCTGCTGCCCTCCCGAAAGCTGGTTCGGAAGATGCTTCTCCCTGCCATGAAGTCCTAAAAGAGCAACCATCTCCTGCAAACGCTCCCTGTTTACTTTTCTTCCGTCAAGCTGAACCGGAAGTGTTATATTCTCAACAACATCAAGCACCGGAATTAGATTGTAAAACTGATACACAAGACCGACCTGTCTTCTTCTAAAAATAGCAAGCTGTTCCTCATTCTGCTTAAAAACATCCTTGCCATCCATAAAAACTTTTCCCGATGATGGCTCATCAACAGCACCTAATATATGAAGCAATGTTGATTTTCCCGAACCTGACGGTCCTATGATGGCAACAAACTCGCCCTTTTCCACTGAAAACGAAACACCATCAAGCGCTCTTACTTCATTCTCTCCCTTTCCGTAAACTTTTGTGAGATTTTCTACTCTTAAAATTTCCACTCTATTTCCTCCATTCTAAAAACTATGTACCTGTTTTTCTTTACTGTTTTTATGATAATAACTTAACATATATAAATTACAACAGGGTGACTTTAAAATGACAAAATTGTCACTTTAGGAATAGATAGCAGAGCAGATTGCGAATATCCACTTGATAATAAAATCCTGCATATATGGATTTTTCACACTATTGCCTTATAAAACCTTATATCAAATGAAGTCCCGTGCCCGACCTCGCTTGCAACCTTTATCGTTCCGTTAAACTGCGTTATGATACTTCTTGACAGTGCAAGTCCGATGCCTACACTTTCACTTTTATATTCTATTTCAGAACTTCCGCTTAAATTTCCGTTTTCCTCATAAACCGCTCCGCTGTTCTTGGTTTCACCCGACTTATTCTTACTTTTTCCTTTATAAAACCTCTCAAAAATGTGCGGCAGATCCTCTTTTGCAATTCCCGTTCCATTATCACTTATGACTATCCTGCTGTATATGGAATTTTCCTCACAGCTTACCGAAATCTTTCCTCCCTCAAAACTATGCTCCATGCAGTTTTTTAGTATATTTCCCAAAGCCTCGACAAGCCATTCTTTATCGGCTGTCACCTTTGAGTTCTTCTGATATGAACGCTCAAAACTTACACCTCTTATATCAAGCGGTATCTCTATAAGCGAATATGCCTCATCAATAGCCCTGCCCATATCAATATCTTCAATATCAAAATCAACCATGCCTGCATCAAGCCTTGATATCCTCAGCAAAGCTGTTATCTGCCATTTTATCTTTTCGGCAAGTGTCATAAGTTCCCTTACAAGAGCAATTCTGCGCTCATATGTAATATCTTCCTCCCGAAGAAAATTTAAGATAAGATTTATCGAAGTAAGCGGTGTCTTTATCTGGTGTGAAATATCCGCTATCGAGTCAGCAAGAAATATTTTATCATTCTGAAGCCTTTCTGTCTGTTCCCTGAGTTTTATCACAAGTTTTTCCACCTCATCGGAGAGCACAGAAAGTTCTCCCTCTTTGTACTGTTCAAATGACAGATGTTTATTGCCATGCAGTATCGCATCTATTTTGTCACTTATGCCTGCAAGTTTATCATATCTTCTCTTGGTAAAAAACACATTTACACCAAACTGTATAAAACCAGCCACACATACTACCGCTGTCACTTTCGTATTCTTCTTTGATAAAATATATGTGACAATAGCCGCTGCTGCCACGATAAGCAGATTGATAAATCCCCACTTTTTAATCTCACTGTTTCGCAAAAAATTCATAAACACCTATACCCCATTCCTCTCACCGTCTTTATTATCTCCGGCTTCTGCGGATCATTCTCAATCTTTTCCCTTAGCCTTTTTATATAAACGGTCAGTGTATTATCATTCACAAACTCTCCTGACGCATCCCATATCTCCTCAAGCAGCTTGTTTCTCGACAATACATTTCCTTTATTTGCTGCAAAAATGAGAAGAAGTCTGTATTCCAAAGCAGAAAGAAAAATCTCCTCACCACTCTTTGTAACCTTACCGCCCGTCGTGTCAATCTTAATATCCGCAAGTTCAATAAAGTTTGAGATGCGTCCACTTCTTCTAAGGACACTTTTTATCCTCGACACAAGCTCTCTCGGTCTGAACGGCTTTCCGATATAATCATCAGCTCCCATGTCAAGCCCCATTACGACACTGTACTCATCACCGGAAGCCGTCAGAAAGATAACCGGAATATCTGTGTTCTGCTTAACCGCCGTACACACAGCAAAGCCGTTGCCATCTTCTAGTGAAACATCAAGAAGCACAATGTCAACATCCTGCGTATGCTCATCAACATATGAGAGCGCATCTTTCTGCCCCGTCACACTGCTGACCTTAAAACCCTCATTATTTAAAAACTCCGTCAAATTTTTTATAATTTCTTTGTCATCCTCAACTAAAAGGATGTTGTATAATAATCCAGCCATAATCCTCCTTACACCACCAAATTCGTAATCCACACACCTTTTTTAACAAGAACATATCCAAGCACCACCTTTATTATATCCGCACTCTGCACGATTATATAAATCGTAAGTATCGGAAGTGCGGTAAATTTACACAGCAAAAACGCAAGTGACACTGACACTACCCATGTAAAGATACTGTCAAACAAAAATGTGATTACCGTTTTTCCACCTGAGCGGAGCGTAAAGTAAAGAACATTCAAAAATCCCTGCAACGGGAAGAACGATGCAGTTATTATGATAAACCACTGTCCTAAGTGCCTTACCTCATCTGATGTATCGTAAAGTTTTGGGAAAAATCCTGAGCAGGCAATAAGTATAGCCGTTAGGAACACACATATTCCCGCTGTGAACCACATAAGTTTATTTGATGCCTTTTTTGCCTCATCAAATTTTGATGCACCCAGATACTGTCCTGATATTATTCCGACCGCATTTCCCATTGCCACAAAAACAACATTTAAAAGATTACATATCGCATTTGATATATTCATTCCCGCAATGACCTGAAGTCCCTTCATCGAGTAACACTGCGTCATCGCCGCTATTCCGCCCGACCAGAAAAACTCATTTAAAAATATAGGAAGTCCTTTTATTATGATTACCTTTACTTCACTTATCGAAATCTTAAGTGTCCTATACACACCTCTTAAAAATTCGTATTTTTTTATGCTCAGATGCGTCCATATAACTACAACAAACATCTCAACAAATCTTGCAAGCACAGTTGCTATCGCCGCACCTTCTACGCCAAGTCTCGGAAATCCAAATTTTCCATATATAAGAAGATAATTAAACACTATATCAACAACGACCGATGCTATACCACCGACCATCGGCTTGATACTCTCACCCATCTCCCTTAAACTTCCTGCATAAATCTGCGTAAATGCAAATGGAACAAGTCCGATAAGCATTATATGGAGATAATCAAGCCCTAAATTAAGAGTCTGTGCTGAATCAATTCCGCCATCATTGCCATGCAGATACAGACCTATCATTTTGTCTCCTGCCAAAATAAAAGCTGCAAGTCCACAGAGCGTAATTGCGGCTGTTATCCACACTTTCAATCTGAACACATTCTGATATCCCCTTTTATTGCCCTGACCAAAATACTGTGCCCCGTATATTCCGGGACCGGATAGTCCTCCAAATATCGCCAGAAAGAATACAAAGACAAGCTGACCGACAATAGATACCGCGGTCATGCTCTCAGTCCCAAGACTTCCAACCATAAGGTTGTCAACAAGTCCCACCGCATTTGTAATACCGTTTTGTATCATCATCGGCACTGCGAGCGTCATGGCTTTTTTATAAACCGAATTTCCTTTACCATTTGTTCTTATTTCATTTTTACTCATTTGTGTAAACTCCTTATTGCAAACTCAAATTTTTCCATTTCACAAAAGACGAGAAGAAATTCTTCCCGCCTTCATTTGTCATGTTACCTATTCTACTTATCTTTCAAATAAATTACAAGTACATTTATCATTTTCAGACACATATTATAGACAACCACTCTTTAAGTTTTCGCTAAGATTATAGTCAAGCGGATATTCGCAACCCGCTCTGCTACCTGTTCATAACACCATTAGCTGCTATCGCAGTATATCAGAAGGGGCTTGTCCCCCTGATACAGGGAAGTCCCCACCCACTACTTACTGCTCTACGCAATAGAAGTGGGGTACTTCCTTGATAGTGCTAAAAAAACACAATAAATTTCAATTTAACTTGCAACAAATACGATTTTTTTCTGTTATTATAAGTATAAGGAGACATATTTTATACATATCGGAAACAATATATACCATTTTTAGCTATGCTACACGCCCTATGTATGTATCACAGCCATTTTTATAAACAATATATATTGTTTCCCATAAAAAAAAA
>NZ_JAHLQE010000022.1 GCF_018918235.1 Eubacterium sp. MSJ-13 | reverse complement strand
GTAAGCGCAAAATATCCATGCGGATAGCATATCAACAAATATTATGCCATAATTAGATTGTCTCAAAAATTGGAAACGTTCACTCCAAAAATCTTGAAGTTTCTTATTCAATCTTGGAGCCGTTTACTACAACATTACACAAAACTAGGAGAAAATATATGGCAGATAAAAAATTATATTATGATAAAATTTATGATCTTGTCATGCAATGCCGTAAAAGTGGTTTGTCTGACAAGCAATGGTGCATTGATAATGATATTGCACCAAGTACATTTTATTGGTGGATCAAAAAACTCAGACAACAGGCTTGTTATAAAGTGCCTGAACATAACTTTAAAAATAATACAAATATAACTACTGAAAAACAAGAGGTTGTCTGTGTAAATATATTACCTCAAGCAGCAGAAAATACTGCTTTACCTTATGAAAAGGATGATACATGCAGAACACCAATAGTATTTCAATATAAAAACGCATGCATAACATTGCAGGATGGCTTTAATGAACAGACATTGATAAAACTTTTGAATGTATTGCAGGAGATGTCATGTTAGGCGATATATCCGCTCTGGATAAGATCTACATAGTTTGCGGCAGAACGGATATGAGAAAACAGATTGACGGATTATGTGCAATAATAGAAGAAAAACTGCAAATGCATTCTGATGAAAATGCTCTTTTTCTATTTTGCGGACGAAAAAAAGACCGCATAAAAGCAATATATCGAGAAAAAGATGGCATAGTTTTATTATACAAGCGGCTTACAGGCTCAGGCAATTATAAATGGCCGCGCAACCAAGATGAAGTAAAGGCTCTCACATGGAAGCAGTTTGAGTGGCTAATGGATGGACTTGAAATAGAACAGCCAAAAGCAATAAAACCATCTGATAAAAGTAAATAAAAGACTTAAAAATCAAGCATTTCAGCTGTCTTTTTACTCTTAAATATGGTATAATAACTGTATCAAATCGTGGAGGGCGAGCAGATGTCTGTTGATACAAAAGATATACTGATCAGAGAGTTAAAAGATTCACTTAATGAGCAGAGACAACTTAATAAAACGCTCCAGTCAGCTTTAAATAACAGTAATATTCAAGTTAAAGAACTGACTGTGCAGATCAGACTTTTGAATGAACAGGTTGATTACATGAAGCGAAAGCTGTTTGGTTCATCACGCGAAAAAATGACACAACAGACAGACGGACAATTATCACTTGATCTTTCTGATGAAAAAAATGAAACAGTTGAGGAGTTACCCTCGATTGAAGAAGGGATAATTGTTAAAAAACATACCAGAAAAAAGAAAGTTACTTTTGCTGAAAAAACAAACAATCTTCCGGTTGAAATAAGTGAGATCATATTGCCCGAAGAAGAACAGATCTGTTCTGTATGTGGTACACATTTAGAAGTCATAGGAAAGGAAACAGTCCGTAAAGAACTTGAATATATACCTGCGACATTAAAAGTTGTGGAGTATGTCAGTGTACATTACGGCTGTCCAAAGTGTAAAACAGATGAGGAAAAGCCAAATATCATACATGCCCCTGTCCCACCGGCATTACTCGGAAGTTATGCGTCCCCATCAATTGTTGCATGGGTGATTTATTCAAAATATGTTAATGGGATGCCGTTATATCGTCAGGAAAAAGACTGGCTGCAATACGGTTTTGAACTAAGTCGTGCAACCATGGCGAACTGGGTTATAGGATGTGCAAATAAATATCTTCGTTTATTGTATGACTATTATCACAGGCTTCTGTTAAGCAGAGAGTTTGCTATGGCAGACGAGAGTCCTATACAAGTATTGAAGGAAGAAAATCGTGATGCAACAGCAAAATCATATATGTGGCTGTTTAGAAGCGGTGAAGATGGAACCCCGCCAATAGTCTTATACAAATATGCATCAACCCGCAGTGGAGATATAGCAAAAGAATTTCTGAAAGGTTTTCATGGATATCTTATGGCTGATGGTTATACAGGATACAATAAAGTACAGGATGTAAAGCGGTGTTGTTGTTTTGCACATATAAGAAGATACTTTTTTGATGCCATTCCAAAAGGAAAAAGTCGTGATATCAGTCATCCGGCAGTGCAGGGAGTAGAGTATTGTGACAAACTTTTTGCATATGAGAGGCATTTTAAAGAAAAAGGGTATTCATACAAACAGATAAAAAATGGTCGTCTCAAAAAAGAAAAACCAGTAATTGAGGCTTTTTTGTCATGGCTTGAAAAGCAAAGTCCTGTTAAAGGCAGTAAATTTGCTGCGGCAGTTACATATGCTTTGAACAGAAAAGAAGATATGCTTACATATCTCGAAGATGGCCGATGTAGTCTGAGTAACAATTTAAGTGAACAGAAAATGAAATCATATGTTATAGGAAGAAAGGGATGGCTTTTCAGCGACAGTCCAGAAGGGGCAGAAGCAAGTGCCATCTCATACAGTATAGCCGAGACAGCGTTGTCGAACGGATTAAATGTATTTAAATATATAAGATATATATTAGAGAAACGCCCTAATGAAGAAATGTCAGACGACGATTTAGAAAAACTGTTACCATGGAATGAAGAAGTGTTTGAATTGTGTAAAATTGAAAAATAGATGAAAGAAACAAATAACTTAGCATAACAAGAAAAATACTGTTTATGCTAAGTTATTTTTTGATATACGCCTGAGTATTTTGCGCTTAC
>NZ_JAHLQE010000091.1 GCF_018918235.1 Eubacterium sp. MSJ-13 | reverse complement strand
TGCTATCGCAGCATATCAGAAGGGGCTTGTACCCCTCCTGATACAAGCAAGTCCCCACTCCCGCTTATTGCTCCACGCAATAGAAGTGGGGGACTTACTTGATAGTGTTAAATAATTAACTCAAAAAATCCGAGATAAAAATATATTTCGGATTTTTTGTTTTTATATAAACCTTTTAGTGGTTTATTACAACATATATAATGAAAGAGAAATTTGAGTTATCAAACATATATAGTACATTAGTTAGATTTTGTTTGAATGTGTGGGAAAAGGAGAATATGTTAAGTGGATAAGAAGGAGTTAAATAATTTTATATCAGAATATGGTACGGAGCTGTTAAGGTTTTGTAAGATCATAGCAAATAATGAATATGAAGCAGAAGAATTATATCAGGAAACTATGTTGAGAGTTGTGGAGCATTATAAAAAAATAAAACAGAGTGATAATGTAAAAGGCTGGGTTATATCGACAGCTTTAAATTTACATAAAAATATGAAAAGAAAATTTGCATGGCGAAAAAGGATAGCAAAGCAGGAAAGTTATGAACAAAACATTGAACATGGTTTGAGTTTAAATATAAGAAAAGAAAGTGTAATGTTGCCTGACAGTCCTGAAAACAAAGTGATAAAAAATGAAATGATACAGGCAATAAGGGATTATGTAAAAGAGCTGCCTGAAAAATACAAAATGCCAATATATTTATATTATACGGCAGATATGAAAATAAAAGAAATCGCACAGTTGTATGATTTATCCGAGAATACGGTCAAAAGCAGGTTGAGAAAAGCAAAACAGATAATTAAGGAAAAAGTAGAAAAGGAGTGGATTTAGATGAAACAAAAAATGACAGATGAACAGTTTGAAAGTTTATTATATTCTTCAATGACACCGGAAGTAAAAAAAACTGAGTTGAGATTTGTTAAAAAAGTAGGAATGAGGATATTATTTATGTATGGAATATTGACGCTCTCAGCAATATATATACTTGTGGGAGCAATTATATTTGGAAAAAGCTGTAAGTATATAGATATAAGTCTTTGGGGATTGGTTATAGATGCATTGTTCCATGAACATATAAGATTTTATATATCCTTTCTGCCTATCTATATAAGTATATTTTTAGGCATTATATTGATTATAAAACAATGTTTTAATATAAAGAATTTGAAAATAGGAAGAAAGTTTTTTGTTTTTGCATATATGCTGATGATATTTTTTCAAAATTTATTTATTGACAAAATTACACAGCTGGAAGTGTATATCCCTGAAATGTACACATACATTCATAATGTTTTAAAAACAGAACATCAGATAGTTTATTATATGGCAGATGGAGTACGAAGTTCGACAGGCTTTTTTCTGATACCCGTATATGTGATGTGGACGATTGCTTTTGTAACGCTTATTGTAGAGATATTTAGGGAAAAAATAAATTAGCACTCACCTCTTGACAGTGCTAACAATTAGTGCTATTATGTCTTGCAGATAAGGAAAACAAAGTTATTTGTTATTTATCTGTAGATTTTTATATATCGGGAAAAATAATCATTGAGCTGTTATTGTACGCATGACAGGTGCGAACAATAGCAGCAATCTCACAGAGAGGGGGAGATTATATGAACATCAGTAAATTTACTCAGAAATCACAGGAAGTAGTTCAGGGCTGTGAGAAGATTGCCATGGATTATGGTCATCAGGAGATGGGCGAGGAACATTTACTTGCATCTATGATGTCAGTTGATGAAAGCCTTATAAGCAAACTTATTGAGAAGATGGGGATAGAACCTGAAGTATTTCTGGCACAGATAGATGGACTCTTAAATAAGCGTCCGAAGGTAACAGGCGGTGACATGCGTATCGACCGTTATCTTAATGAAACACTTATATATGCAGAAGATGAAGCAAAGCGTATGGGAGACGAATATGTATCAGTTGAGCATTTGTTCCTTAGTCTTCTCGCACATCCGAGCAAAGAGGTAAAGGCACTTTTTAAACAGTGTCAGATAACGAGAGAGAGATTTCTTCAAGTGCTTTCGCAGGTCAGGGGAAACCAGCGTGTGACAAGTGATAATCCTGAAGCAACTTATGATACACTTGAAAAATATGGAACTGATCTTGTCGAGAGGGCAAAAGAGGGAAATATGGATCCTGTTATCGGCAGGGATAGTGAGATAAGAAATGTTATCCGTATACTTTCAAGAAAAAATAAAAACAATCCGGTACTTATCGGTGAACCGGGTGTAGGTAAAACGGCAGCAGTTGAAGGGCTTGCACAGCGTATCGTAAGAGGTGATGTGCCGGGCGAACTTAAAGATAAGAAGATATTTGCACTTGATATGGGAGCACTTGTTGCCGGTGCAAAATACAGAGGTGAATTTGAGGAAAGACTAAAGGCTGTTCTTGAGGAAGTAAAGAAGAGCGAGGGGCAGATAATCCTCTTTATCGATGAGCTGCACACGATAGTAGGTGCAGGAAAGACAGATGGTGCGATGGATGCAGGAAATATGCTTAAACCTATGCTTGCGAGAGGTGAACTCCATTGTATAGGTGCGACAACTCTTGACGAGTATCGTATGTATATCGAAAAAGATGCCGCACTTGAAAGGCGTTTCCAGCCTGTTATGGTAAGCGAGCCGACCGTTGAGGACACGATTTCAATACTTCGTGGATTGAAGGACAGATATGAGGTATATCATGGTGTAAAGATTACGGATGCCGCACTTGTTGCAGCGGCGACGCTCTCAAACAGATATATTTCAGACAGATTTCTTCCTGACAAGGCAATAGACCTTGTCGATGAGGCATGTGCGATGATAAAAACAGAGCTTGATTCACTTCCGGCAGAACTTGATGAAGTACAGCGTAAGATAATGCAGATGGAGATTGAGGAAGCTGCCCTTAAAAAAGAGACAGACCATATTTCAAAAGAAAGACTGGCAACACTCCAGAAGGAACTTGCAGAACTTAAAGACAGCTTTACGGCTCAGAAGTCAAAATGGGATCAGGAGAAAGCATCTGTTGATAAAGTAAATAAAGTTAAAGAACAGATTGATGCACTTCATACTGAGATGGATGCTGCAAAGAGAGAGTATAATCTTGAAAAACTTGCAGAACTTCAGTATGGCAGACTGCCTGAACTTGAAAAACAGCTTGAAGCAGAAGAAGCAAAGGTAAAGAAGGAAGACAGGACACTTGTACAGGAAAATGTGACAGATGATGAGATTGCAAAGATAGTATCAAGATGGACCGGTATTCCTATTACAAAGCTGAACGAGGGTGAGAGAGAAAAGACACTTCATCTTGAAGATGAACTTCACAAGAGAGTTATAGGTCAGGAGGAAGGTGTTAAGCTTGTATCAGAAGCAATCCTTCGTTCAAAGGCAGGTATCAAAGATCCTACAAAACCTATAGGTTCATTCCTTTTCCTCGGACCAACCGGTGTAGGTAAGACAGAACTTGCAAAAACACTTGCGGCAAGTCTTTTTGATGATGAAAACAATATGGTTCGTATCGACATGAGTGAATACATGGAGAAATATTCAGTGTCAAGACTTATCGGAGCACCTCCGGGATATGTAGGATATGAGGAGGGCGGCCAGCTTACTGAGGCAGTCCGCAGAAAGCCATATTCGGTAATACTGTTTGATGAGATAGAAAAAGCACATCCTGATGTATTCAATGTACTTTTACAGGTACTTGATGATGGTCGTGTGACTGATTCACAGGGAAGAACGGTAGACTTTAAGAATACTATCATCATTCTTACATCAAATATCGGATCGTCATATCTTCTTGATGGAATCGAGGAAGATGGAAGTATAAGTGATGAGGCTAGGGAACATGCAATGGCAGACTTAAGAGCAAGTTTCAGACCGGAGTTCCTTAACCGTCTTGACGAGATAGTAATGTTTAAGCCGCTTACAAAGGATAACATTCAGGGTATCATTTCAATACTTATGGAGGACTTAAATAAACGACTTGCAGATAAAGAGCTTAAAGTAGAGCTTACAGATGAGGCGGTGAAGTATATTGCAGATAATGCATATGAGCCTGCATTTGGTGCTAGACCACTTAAGCGTTTCTTGCAGAAAAATATTGAGACACTTCTTGCAAAAGAAATACTTGGTGATAAGGTTCATACAGGTGATGTGATATCTATAGGTGTAGAAGGCGACAATTTTGTAGTAAATGCTAAGTAAAAATGTGCATGTATAACGAAGTGGGCATGCATACTTTGAGGAGGCGGATTGATCCGCCTCCTATTTAAGTTATAGATGAATCTTTAATATTTCATTTCTTACTAAATTAAAAATATCTATACAAATGTTTTATTGTTTTAAATATCGCCATAGGGTCGTTCGACCAATACCAAGTTGTTCTGCTGCTTTAGAATGGTTTCCGTTACACTGATTTAGTGCAGAGAGTACAGCATCATGTATGATCTCCTGCAGGGGTTTATTGAAATCATTATCTGATCTTACAGGGGCAGTGATAGCATATTGCTTTTTTTCACGGTTAAGAATATCTTCTATAGTAGAAGCTTGAATGTAGCCGGATTGTGTATGTATTGCTGCATCGGAAAGAACCCTCTTGAGTTGTATATAATTATTTGGCCAGTCATATCTGCATAATAACGCAAGTGCATCTGGTTCGAATCCAGAGAGTTGTCTGGCAAGATCATTATTTAGTTTATCTAGATAAAGACTGGATGCCGAAGCCAGATCATCTGTAAGTTCGCGTAGAGGTGGCATATAAAGGGTTGTGCATGGAAGATAATCAATAAAATCTCTTGACGGATCACGATTTTCTCTTATAGAAAGTGAACAAGAAAGGATCAGTCGGTTTCTTTTGTGCAGATTTGTATCCAGAATAATAGAAAGAAGCTGCCTTGCTTTGGATTCGTCTAAAATCTGAATGTTGTTGATATAAATAGTATTATCATTGTCACAAAATGGAGAATTGATATGTTTAGTTAAAAAGGCCCAGTATCTTTCTGTAATAAGATTGCAATCAATAGAAATAAAAGGGTTGCTAGTCAGGTTGCTTTCAAGATACAATCGGTAGGCAATATGATCTTTCCCAGTGCCGCGTTCTCCAAGGATCATTACGGGCATATGACTGCTATTTAACTCCTGTATTTGGGATGAAAGTTGTATTGCAGAGGTTGTCAGGGCAAAAAAGCCTGTATAATAGTTACTTTTAACATCTTCATATTTATAATACTTTATGCCATATTTACTGCTCTGATTTGGTACAGGGCTAAGATCAAGAGAAAAGATATAATATGAATGCGTATCATCATAAGTACACTTTTGTGCGTGAATAGCAAATAATTTATCGTTTATCAGATGAAATTGTTTCGATATAGCTTCATGTATATCTTCTTTTGGGAGATTTTGCAAATATTGGCAGATAACTGAAAAATCTGTTTTGTGATAAGATGAAAAATATAACTGATTATTTTCATCAAGTATAAATGTATATGACGACATAAGCCCCATACTTTTTTCAAGTAAATGAACTTTTTCTTCAAAAGAAGAAAAAGTTTCATGTAGTTGAATAATGCGCATAAGTGCTTCTTTAATACTTTCTGTGCCACTTGTGATTGAAATTGACCGTATACCTTTTTCTGCTGCGAGTGAATTTGTTGCGGTATCACTGAATATAAGATAGATTTCGTTTTCTTTTAATATATCTAAAGTCGGTTCAATATCTTTTTCGCTGCTGATAGTATATGTTTTTATGGGATACTGAAGAAGGTTACATAAAAGCTTGACAGTGTCTATAATACTTTTAAATCCTACAAATGCAAAATTTTGTGTGTAATTTTCAGCAAGTTTTAAAGTATGTAGAATGTCATATTCTGAAAAAGAAATATCTATGACGGGAAGAGGTGTGATACATTGAATGCGTCTGGCTGTTTCACCTCTGGAAAGAATCGCATCATAA
The DNA here is from genome assembly GCF_018918235.1 of Eubacterium sp. MSJ-13. Lineage (GTDB taxonomy): Bacteria > Bacillota > Clostridia > Lachnospirales > Lachnospiraceae > Butyribacter. The sequence continues at coordinate 14,933 of NZ_JAHLQE010000091.1, read as the reverse complement.
TTTCCAGGAAGATGTTCATGAGCGATTTTTACACCATTCTCTAAATCACCAATATAAATATCTAATTGGAGATTTTCGAATTCTTTTGCTACTGTTTTTATTAGATTTGCGAGTCCTGTATAAGGGGCGATGACTAAAATGTGAATTATTTTATTTAACATGTAAATTCCTCCGAAGTGTTTAAATATAAAACAATAATAAATGTTAAATAAATAAAAGACAATAAAAAACAAAAAAATATTTATAAAGCTTCCATGAATGTTTCAAAATGAAACAAAAATAGAACAAAAATATTTGAGAGAAACTATTGGATTAAATAAAATAGCATTATAAGAAATAAGAACAGAAAAGAAGGTGAAGATAATGGTTGAATTGCTGATACTAACAGATGATTTTACCGGCGCATTAGATACAGGTGTTCAATTTTCAGAAAAAGGAATTCTGACACAGGTTGTAGTAAGTAAAGAATGGCCGGATATCAATACAGAATGTGAGGTTTTGGTTATTGATGCTGAAACAAGGCATGTTTCTCAGGAAAGTGCTTATAAGACAGTATATGAGATCTGTGAAGAGGCGCTCAAACAGAAAATTCCTTATGTTTATAAGAAAACAGATTCGGCACTGAGGGGAAATGCTGGATGTGAAATACAGGCAGTACAGGATGCATATATGGGGAGAAAAATGCTTTTTCTGCCAGCATTTCCTAAAATGAATAGAATCGTAAAAGAAGGAATTTTATATATTGATCAAATTCCAGTGACTAAAAGTGTTTTTGGACAAGATCCCTTTGAGCCTGTTCAATATGATGATATAGAAGAGATTTTAAAGAATACGGGATATCATGATAAGATTTTAAAAATATCGAAAAAACAATATCTTCTCGAACAAGAAAAAGCTGATCTTTTGCTGTTTGACACAGAAAATGAGAATGAATTACATCTTATTGCAAAGGAGATAAAAGAGAAATCTGAAACATCTGTATTTGCAGGATGTGCAGGATTTGCAGCACAACTTCCAGAAATGTTAAGCCTCAAAACAGGTAAAACACGAAAATATAAAACAAAATCTAATCTGATAATTGTTTGTGGAAGTGTAAATCCTATAACGAGAAGTCAACTCTCATATGCTGAAAAGAGAGGGATGAAAAAAATAAACTTAAAACCAGAAGAAAAATTGGAAAAGAGTTATTGGGACAGCGAAGAAGGAAAAGAAAAAATAGAACAGATAGTTAAAAACAAAGGTGATCATTTTATTATTGACGGTAATGACAAAGAAGGAAGTAATGATACAATTATGTATGTCAGGGCAAAGAAATATGACACTCAGGAAATGAGGGAACGTGTTTCACAGACCATGGGATATCTTACAAAAAGCTTGATTGATGATGGGATGGATGGAACATTTCTGATCACTGGAGGAGATACACTTTTAGGGTTTATGGATGCTATTGGATGTAAAGGGCTGGAACCAATAAAAGAAATCTGTCCCGGATGCGTTTTGGCAAGTTTAAAATATAAAAATCGTGATTTTTATATTATTACAAAATCAGGCGGATTTGGGCAGGAAAAATTGATTGAAGAATTGATAAATTTTCTTAAGGAGGAATAGAAAATGGAACAATATAGTTTAAAAATGCCACATACTGTATATGCTGGAAAAGGGGCTTTAGAGAATTTGAAGGATATACTTACCATGAATGCAACAAAAGTTGCTGTTTTTGCAGATCAGGGAATTATTAGTGAAGGTTTGTTGGAGAAACCGCTTCATTATATAGAAGAAGCTGGAATTCCTTATGAGATTATCAGTGATCTGACACCAGAACCTACATGTGATGAGGCTCAGAATGTAGTATCAGAATTCAACAACAAGAATTGTGACTTTATTGTTGCAGTTGGAGGTGGAAGTGTAATGGATACTGCAAAACTTTCTTCTATTCTTGCAACAGATGAATATCAGGTAAGAGACTTGCTTGATGATCCAAAACTTGCAAAGAAATGTGTGAAATCTCTGATGATTCCGACAACGGCAGGAACAGGAGCAGAAGCAACACCAAATGCAATTGTAGCAGTACCGGAAAAACAGCTAAAGGTGGGAATTGTAAATGATGAGATGATTCCTGATTATGTGTTGCTTGACGGAGAAATGATAAAAAATCTGCCGAGAAAAATTGCGGCTGCTACAGGAATAGATGCAATGGCACATGCGATTGAGTGTTTTACTTCAAATAAGGCAAATCCATTTTCAGATACATTTGCATTAAAAGCATTTGACCTTATTATCAATAATATTGAAGCGGCCTGTGATGATAAAAATGCAGATGATGCAAGAAATTCCATGCTGATAGCAGCATTTTATGCAGGAGTTGCGATTACAGCTTCTGGAACAACAGCAGTTCATGCTTTAAGCTATCCACTTGGTGGAAAATATCATATTCCACATGGTGTTTCAAATGCTATTATGCTTGCGCCAGTGATGAAGTTTAATGAGCCAGTAGTGCGTGAGAGATTTGCAATGGCGTATGACAGGGTTAATCATGAGGGCAATGCATCTCTTACAGTAGAAGAAAAATCTGCATGGGTACTTGAAAGAATGTGTGGTATCATCCGTCATCTGGATATTCCTACGAATCTTAAAGAATACGGAGTGTCCAAGGATGATCTGGATTTTCTTGTGGAAGCTGGAATGGATGTGCAGAGGTTATTGGTAAATAACATGAGAACTGTTACAGCAGATGATGCAAGAGAATTGTATCTTCAGATTTTATAAGGAGTGTATACTGAAATGAAAAATATTGAAATAAAAGGAATTATCCCACCGATAATTACACCTATGAATGACGATGAAAGTGTTAATGTTATAGAACTTAGAAATCAGGTAAATCGTTTGATCGATGGTGGAGTACATGCATTATTTCCATTTGGAACAAATGGAGAAGGATATATATTAAATGATCAGGAAAAAGAACAGGTTTTAAGGACCGTTATTGAAGAAACAAATGGAAGAGTGCCTGTATATGCTGGAAGCGGATGCATAAGTACCAAAGATACAATCAGAATGTCCAAAATGGCAGAAAGTCTGGGTGCAGATGTACTTTCAATCATAACTCCTTCTTTTGCAGCAGCTTCACAGAATGAGTTATATGAGCATTATAAGGCAGTGGCAAAGGCCGTACCTGATATGCCGATTGTTCTTTATAATATACCCGCAAGAACAGGAAATGCACTTGCACCTGCAACTGTAGGAAAACTGGCAGAGATAGATAATATTGTAGGGGCAAAGGACTCTTCAGGAAACTTTAATAACATTCTGGAGTATATTTCGAAAACAAAAGCGAGTGGAAACTTTAGTGTTTTATCAGGAAATGATGCATTGATCATCTGGAATCTGCTGGCAGGAGGAACAGGTGGAATTGCGGGATGTGCAAATCTGTATCCTAAAACAATGTCTTCGATTTATGAGTTGTTTGTGGAAGGAAAAATCGAGGAGGCAAAGAAAGCTAATGAGTCTATTGCTTCATTTAGAGCCTGCTTTAAATATGGAAATCCAAACACTATTGTAAAGACTGCGGTTAGCCTGATGGGATATCCAGTTGGAAAATGCCGTGCTCCATTTAATCAGGTACCGGAAGAAGGAATTGAAGCCATTAAAAAAGTATTAAAAGAAAATGCAGATAAGGGTATGCAGTAGGAGGTACAAAATGAAAAAAAGACCTATTCTTGGAATTACAATGGGGGATCCCGCAAGCATCGGACCTGAGATTACAGTAAAGGCGTTATCAGATCCGGAGATATATGAAAAATGTTTACCTTTGGTAGTAGGTGATACAGCTGTTATGGAAGAAGCAGTTAAAATTGTAGGTAAGGATATAAAAATCCATACAGTGCATAATGTACAGGAAGCATTTTTTACATATGGAACAATTGATGTATATGACATGAAGCTGGTTGATATGGACAAATTGGAACGTGGAGTTGTTTCGGCAATGGCAGGTCATGCAGCATTTGAATATGTTCGAAAAGTAATAGAATTAGCCATGAATCATGAAATTGATGCTACTGTTACCAATGCTTTAAATAAGGAAGCGATGAATCTTGCAGGTCATCATTATTCTGGACATACAGAGATTTATGCAGAATATACGGGAACAGAAAAATATACTATGATGCTTGCTCATGAAAATCTTAGAGTCGTTCATGTATCTACACATGTTTCTTTAAGAGAGGCCTGTGACAGAGTAAAAAAGGAACGGGTTCTGGAAGTGATACGAATTGCAGATCAGGCATGTAAAGAACTTGGAATTGAAAATCCAAAGATTGGAGTTGCAGGACTTAACCCACATAGTGGGGAGAATGGCATGTTTGGAAAAGAGGAAATTGAAGAAATCACACCTGCTATTTTACAGGCAAAAGCAGAAGGAATTCTGGCTGATGGACCAGTACCACCAGATACCGTATTTTCGAAGGCCAGAGGTGGGTGGTATGATATTGTTGTAGCGATGTATCATGATCAGGGACATATTCCACTTAAGGTAGTAGGATTTGTTTATAACCAGAAAGAACAAAAATGGGATGCAGTAGCAGGAGTGAATATAACACTTGGCTTACCGATCATACGCGCATCAGTAGATCATGGAACGGCATTTGATCAGGCGGGGAAAGGTGTAGCCAATGAACTTAGTCTGGTAAATGCAATGGATTATGCTATACGGATGGCAGGAAATAAGGCCAGATAAGGAAGGAGTATGCGATGGAGAAAGGTAAAAAAACTATTTTAAAAAATATAGAAGAAAATGCGATCGCAATAGGGATTATTATAATGTTTATTATGGAAACGGTGAATGTGGTCTGCAAATTTCTGTTTCCTACGTTTGTAGGAATACCTGAAGAAATTTCTATATTTGCTTATATATGGGTATGTTTTTTATGTGCAAGTTATTGTACAAAACGAGGTGCGAATATTATTGTTGATGCGCTAACTGCCAAATATCCAAAGAAATTACAGAATTTTCTTTTTTCTACACAGTATCTGCTTGATGCTGTATTGAGTATATTTTTTATTTACGGTGCGATTGTCTTTGATATAAAGACAAAGGCAGATGGAACAGTTGGAGTTACGGGAATTCCATTATGGATCATTTATCTGGCACCAACAGCAGGCTTTTTGCTGAATCTGTTTCGAGATATGCAGATGTTTTTAAAAACGCTGAAATCTACAGAGGAAGTATCGGTATCATAGAAAGGGGGAGATGTTAAAATGATAGGTGTAATATTTGGAGTATTTTTTGTTGTATTGCTTATCTTTGGATTTTCAATGGTATCAGCATATGGAGCAGCATTTATCATACCATCATTGATGGATGGAGGCTCCCTTTATGGAATGTCTGATATTGTGGGATGGCTTACCAGTGCAGCTGGTAAAACAACATATGTAGCAATCGCATTGTTTGTAGTATCTGGAAATATTATGTCACAGGGGCAGTTAACGGAGAAAATTTTCAATGTATTTCGATATTTTCTTGGAAGGTTTCGCTCATGTATACCGTTGGTAGCTGTTTTAACTGCAATTTTCTATGGAATGATCTCTGGATCAGGAATGGCGGTTGTTGCAGCAGTTGGAGCAATGGTGCTTCCAATACTTATAGAGTATGGTTATGATCGCTTGTTTTTTGCTTGCATGATTGCAGCTGCCGGATCTTTGGGACAGCTTATTCCACCAAGTTCTGCTATATTACAGTATTGTGCAATGGCTGGCACTGATGAAGGAAAAATGTTTAAGGTAGGTGCTGTCATTGGATTGACCTGTGCTGCTGCATTGATTTTGATTACATTACTACATTGCCGTAAAGATGTTGGAGACCAGAAAAAGATTTCAGAGTCGTATGAAGCACTTAGAAAAGAGGGGGCTGCAAAAGTTATAGGACATGGTATATGGGGACTTTTATCACCAGTTATCATACTTGGCGGAATTTTTTCGAATTTGCTTACTGTAGTAGAGGCAGCGGCTGTATCAGTCGTATATGCCTGTATCGTATCATTGTTTATATATAAATCGCTTGATCTAAAAGGAATATGGCTGGCAATCGTCGGATCAGTAAAGAATGTTGCTTCTGTAGCAATGATGTTAGCTTTTGCGGTAGCTTTTTCAAATCTTATGGATGTATTTAATGGAGGAGAGATCATTGGAGGAGCGATTACAAGTATTTTGTCATCTCCGACAGCATTTATTCTTGCAAGTATTGTAGTAATGTCTATTGGAATGATGTTTATGAATCCGATAGCTATTATCGTACCAATTGTGGCACCGATTGCGGCATCATTTGGAATTGATCCTATGGTTTATGGAGCTGGAATGGCAGGAATTGTTGCGATAGGATCACTTACTCCTCCGTTTGGTGTGAGTTTATATATTATGGCACCAATTGCGGGAGTTGAACCATTTAAGATTGCAAAAAAAATATTACCATTATGGGGTATAATGACATTGATCATTGCAATCTATATGCTTTTTCCACAATTGTCGATATGGGCATATAAATAAAATGAAGTATAACTGCGTGACACTGAATTGACAACAGACAATTATGTTCATAAAAGAAAGGAAACAAAAATGGAATTAAAACATATACAGAGACTAACTCCGGATGGGGAGATTTATATCAATGATGATATGGGAACACTGGAAGCAATGATTCCACCCGGAAAATATAATACTGCACATGCTCCGGCATTGTTGGAACTAGATAATGGAGATATGCTTTGTGCATGGTTTGCAGGTTCGTTTGAGGGAAGCAAAGATATAAGTGTTGTGTGTGCAAAATTAAAAAAAGGAGCAACTGCGTGGGAAAAACCTGTACAAGTGTCTTATGATACGGAACGCAGTGAACAAAATCCGTCTCTTTTTAAAGGTCCTGATGGAGCGGTATGGGCAATGTATACTGCTCAGTTAGATCGTATGGAAGGAAAAGATAATATGCAGTTTACTTCTATAATACGATGCCAGAAAAGTTATGATGGTGGTGATACATGGGGAGAGTCTTCTGTGATCTTTCCAGAGGAAGGAAGTTTTTGCCGTCAGCCTATACAGATTTTGTCAAATGGCAGATGGATTTTTGGAAACTGGATCTGCACTGATTCAGAGAATGGTTTAGAAGGAGATCCTACAGTATTTAGAATTTCTGATGATGAGGGAAAGACATGGAAAAAAGTAGATATGCCGGAAAGTAATGGTGCGGTTCATGCTAATATAGTTGAATTGGAAGAAGGACATCTTGTATGCTTTTTAAGGAGTCGTTTTGCAGATAATATTTATGTAAGTAATTCAGAGGACTGGGGAGATACATGGACAAAACCTGTACCTACAATTCTTCCGAATAATAATTCCAGTATAAGTGCTGTACGACTTGCCAGTGGAAGAATTGCAATTGCTTATAATCCAACGCATGCACCTGATCCAAAATATGGAAAAGTTGCATGGCCGGGACTGAGATGTCCGGTAGCGGTTGCATTATCTGAGGATAAGGGAAAAACTTGGCCGATAATCCGTTTGATGGAAAGAGGCGAAGGATTTTGCGGAGAAGAAAATACAACAAATAATAAACAATATGAATATCCGTATTTAATGCAGGGAAAAGATGGAAGATTACATCTTGCGTTTGCCTATAAAAATAGAATTGGCATTAAATATATGTGCTTTACAGAAGAAGATGTATTAGGAAGTAAAAGAGAAAAAGCAGGATTTTATAATCCTACTTCCGCACAGATAAAGTAGGAGTTTGCCATGATAATAGACAATGTAAAAAATATAAATATGTATGAAGTTGTTGTACCGGGAATTTCTGAAGCAATCATAAAAATTCGTAGTATTGAGAAATTAGAAGATGGATTATATGAGTTAGAAAATGGATATTTCATGGTTCAGAGTGGAGAAACAAAATCTATTTATGAAGGAACATTTGAATCGCATAGAAAGTATATAGATGTACAGATCTTACTGGAGGGATGTGAAGAATTAGCATGGAATGATATTAGAGAACTTCGCGAAGTAGTTCCATATGATAAAGCAAAAGATGCTGTCAGATGGGATGGTGAAAAAGAACATCATATATTGATTTCTGAGGGAATGTTTTATATTATGTTTCCAAATGATGGACATAAAGCGATATCTCATATGGATAAGGCGTATACATATAGGAAAATTGTATTGAAGCTTCCGATTAAGTTATAGTTAAGATAAAACAAAGGCATCTGTGCCGATTGGCACAGGTGTCTTTGTTTGCGTATTGAAATATTTTTTGTTTCATAGGAAAGTGTTGCAAAAAAGAAACTTTTTTCTGAGTTATTACAATATACAGGTGTAAGGGTTCTACCCGAGACGTCAAAGGAAGAGAGAGGAACGACAGAAGTGACAAAACAGGAATTTGAACAGTTTGCATCTAAAGATGGAAAAGACATTCTCCGATTTTGCAGGATGACTACAGGTGGGACTGCACAGGGGGATGACCTTTATCAGGATACAATGTTAAAACTGTGGGAGCAGACAGAAAAATTAGATAATAAGGATTCACTAAAAAGTTATGCACTTTCTGTTGCGATACTTATATGGAAAAATAAACGAAGAAAATTTGCCTGGCGCCATAGAATAGTGGCATTTGAAAGCTATGAAAAACATTTAGAAAGTGGTGGAGTAGAATGTATCAGAGAAGAGGCAGAAGAACCGGAGCAGCAGTTCTTACGCAAAGAAACAGATGAGATAATAAGGCAGAAGGTGCAAAAACTGCCGGATAAATACCGGGTTGTTATTTATCTGTATTATTCTGCGGAACTTAAAATTAAAGAAATTGCTAAATGTCTTCATATTACGGAGAGTGCCGTAAAGAGCAGGATGCGCAAGGCAAAAAACATGTTAAAAAAAGATTTGGAGGATATTCACTATGAAGGATAAGGAATTGGACCAAATGTTAAAAAAAGCCCTTACTCAGGATATTAGAGATGATGAAACAAAAATCAAATTTGAAATGGGGGATTATTCAATGAAAAAACGAAAAACTTATATTAAACCGGCAGTGGCATTGGTGGCATGTGCTGCTTTGGTAGTAGGGATTGCCTATGGGGATGTGCCGGGAAAAATTATGAATAATAATACTGTATCGACAAATTCAGGTACATCTGCACCGGGGAAAAAAGAAAGTGTGGTAAACAGCTTTGCAGTTAAGGTAAAAGCAGCAGAAGTGCAGAAACTGGAAAAAGGAAAAGAGACACCTGTCATTTCTGAGAAAGACAGTGACGGAGCGGTCTGGGACGGTGACGAGAAAACAAAAGAAATAGATTATTTGATTTCGTGTCCGATAATTATTGAAGGCGACCAGATTGATACAATAACATATTCTGTAAACCATGGAGGTTTTCGTGTTGCAGAGCCTGAGAAAAATTCATATGTGTTAAATGGAGATAAGTGTAATGATGATGAAGACAAAATCGGTGATTTTGAAGTGAAATCTAAGGTTAAAATGGTAAATAATTGCTACTCTACATTTACGATTGCTGCAAAGTCCCAGCAGAAAGCTGTTATATATTTGTATGATTATAAGAAAGTGTCTAAAAATGTGTATGAAAAACTGTGGAATACGGATTTAGATGAGGACAAAGGTCTGGCGAAGTTTGTTGAAGGCAGAAATGCGGCATTTGATAATCTGACTGTGACTTGCAAAATCACATATAAAGATGGTACGTCTGAAAATGTGGATATTGCCGTAAAAGAAAAGATAATGACATATAAAGAGGCATATCATGGAAAAGGTGATAAAAAAATCAAAATGCTTTCAGATGAGAAAAGTTACTTTACAACTTTTGAATTGAAGTAGTAAAAAATATATGCGGACCTTGATGCACAGGGAAGTGTATACTATCCCTTGTGCATTGATATAAAAGCAGCATGTTCGCGTTCAAGTTCAAGCATAAGTCTTTTGACAGTCCATTTTGAATTTGTCGGAGTGAGTATAGCTTTATAGTCAACTGAAATCTTAGACTGACGCAGTTTAAAAAGGATCTTATCAAACTTTTTTTCAGGAACATCACAGAAAACTATGAGGCTTTCCTTAAAAGCAGAGGCATCTGCACCGATTGGTGCAGGTGTCTCTTTTTGCTTTGATAAAGCGAGAGTGCCAAGTGTTTTGTCAAAATTGGCAGGTGTAATTGTCTCAACCTGAATGTTCATGGGTGAAACAAAGCGGCGGATATTGTTTGTGTCGGTTATATTTATAAGAAGTAATTTTGGCATGGTGTTGTGTCCTTTCTTAGAGTGAAATCTGCACCAAATAATACGGATTTTTAATAAATCGTTATTATAGTATATTGGATAATTGAATGAAAATCAAGCGGCTGTATATTGTGTTGTATAAAGCATAAAAATAAAATTCATGGTAACACTCTTAGTATATAACAAATATTATGCAAAAAATATGTAAGTGTAAATATAAGTAAAAGAAGGACTGCAAGACATGAAAAAGAACAAACTGCATCATATTGGAGTGATACCGGATGGAAATCGCAGATGGTCTGTGGCACATGGTTTTTCAAAAGAAAAGGGATACAGATATGGGCTTGAACCGGGATTAAGGCTTTTAAGGCTTGCGAAAGAGTATGGCATAGGTGAGATTACATTTTATGGTTTTACTGTCGATAACTGCAAGAGACCTCATGAACAGTTTGAGGCTTTCAGGGATGCGTGTGTGGAAGCCGTAAATATAATGTCATGTGAGGGGATAGAGCTTCTTGTTATGGGGAATACGGATTCTAAATGCTTTCCTGAGGAATTAAAAAAATATACGGTAAGGACATCTGTAAATGGTGGAGGGATAAAAGTAAATCTTCTTGTAAATTATGGGTGGAAATGGGATCTTTCGCGTTTGAAAACCGATGGTGAGCCGTATTCATCTGATATATCGAGAATCGATATGATAATAAGATGGGGCGGAATGAGGCGTTTATCAGGATTTCTTCCTATTCAGTCGGTCTATTCTGATTTTTATGTTGAGGAAAAACTGTGGCCGGATTACGAGGATAAAGATTTTTATAAGGCTGTGGAATGGTATAAAAAGCAGGATGTGACATATGGCGGATGAAAATTTAAGAATTTATATAAATGTAAAAAATTAACCGTTTATTCATTATTTTTCAGGTTTTCTGTGGTATAATCGACGAGGTCGTTTTTGCAGATCTATGACTGTACGGTAGATCTGTATTTATGTGCGTCGTACAGAGATTGGAAAATAAAGATGAATTTTGAAGAATTATGTTTGGATACGCGTATATTAAGAGCAGTAACGGAGATGGGATTTGAGCAGGCGAGTCCTATTCAGGCACAGGCTATACCGGTTGCCATTGAAGGAAAGGATATGATAGGACAGGCTCAGACAGGAACGGGAAAAACAGCAGCGTTTGGAATACCGCTTTTGCAGAGGGTTGATCCTCACAATAAGAAATTACAGGCAGTTGTGCTTTGTCCGACAAGAGAGCTTGCAATACAGTGTGCAAATGAGATGCGCAAATTTGCCAAATTTATGCATGGTATAAAGGTGCTTCCAATATATGGAGGACAGGATATCACAAAGCAGATTCGTTCACTTAAAGGCGGAACACAGGTTGTTATTGGAACGCCGGGACGAGTTATTGACCATATAAGAAGACATACATTAAAGATGGCTACAGTTGGAACGATAGTTCTTGATGAAGCTGACGAGATGTTGAACATGGGATTCAGGGAGGATATCGAGACAGTACTTCAGGCACTTCCTGAGCAACACCAGACACTTCTTTTCTCAGCAACGATGCCAAAACCTATTATGGAGATAGCAAAGACATATCTTAAAGAGCCTGAGGTTATAAAGGTCGTAAAGAAGGAGCTTACAGTTCCTAAGATAGAGCAGTATTATTATGAAGTAAATCCGAGAAAGAAAGCGGAGGTGCTTTCAAGGCTTCTTGATATGTATGATCCTGAACTTTCGCTTGTATTCTGTAATACAAAGAGAAAAGTTGATGAGCTTGTGGAGGACTTAAAAGGACGCGGATATTTTGCGGCAGGGCTTCATGGTGACCTTAAACAGAGCCAGCGTGACAGGGTTATGAACGGTTTCAGAAATGGAAGAACAGATATACTTGTCGCAACAGATGTGGCTGCAAGAGGAATAGATGTAGATGATGTTGAAGCAGTGTTTAATTATGATGTACCGCAGGACGATGAATATTATGTACACCGTATTGGAAGAACAGGTCGTGCAGGAAGGACAGGCCGCGCATTTACGCTTGTTGTCGGAAAAGAGATATATAAACTTAAAGATATTCAGAGATACTGTAAGACAAAGATAAAACGACAGCCGATACCGTCTGTAAATGATATTACGGATATAAAAGTAGAAAAGGTGCTTGAAAAGATAAGTGGAATAATCGAGCAGGACAACCTTGGAAAGATGATAGATATTCTTGAGGAGCATCTTGATGACAGTGATTATTCTGCAATCGAGGTGGCAGCAGCACTTCTCTCTATGGAGATGGGAGATGCAGTGCTTGACAACAATTCAGGTGAGGAATTTGGAGACACCGGAGCAGAGCCGGGAATGGTACGCCTTTTTGTAAATATAGGAAAGAAAGACCGCGTGAGGATAGGCGATATCTTAGGTGCTATCGCAGGTGAGTCGGGTATGCAGGGAAATCTTGTCGGGGCAATAGATATGTATGATAAATATACATTTGTCGAAGTGCCGAGGGAGTATGCATCTGATGTTATCGAAGCTATGAAACATGCGAAGATAAAAGGTAAGAATGTAAATGTAGAGCCTGCAAATAAGAAATAATTAACTGGGCTGAAAGTGAAGGTTGTTTTTTGGCTGAAAGTTAAAAATGTATGTGTAGAAACAGCCGGAAGATAGAAATTCATATATCTGATTAAAAAGTATATTAAAGAAACAGAATAGTATGCCGATATATTTATCAGCAAGGGAATGCGTCATAGTACATGTTTTGTGTATTGTGGCGCATATTTTTTGCAATAAAACATAGGTGATTGCAAAGCTAATTACATATTGTGTGTTTGATAAGTTTAGATAGCTTCGCAAATACCTATCAATATAACAAGAAAAGAGAGGATAGTGTGAAAAATAAAATTTTTTACACACAAGATTTGTGTCTGTGCACACTTGACATAATCTTGATATGCACAAAAAATGTGTGCGGAAAAGAGGGTTAAAATGATAGGAGTAGAAAATTTGTTTATTGAAAAAAATGGTATGCTGAATGTTTCGACTGCATCGCAGACAGAGCCGGATAAAAGTATGGATGAAAAGGAGTGGAAGGACTATCTTGCTAAAGTAGATAGTGTTCTGGATGCTTATAAGCAGATTGCTGTTGAGGACGGTAAGGAAAATCTTGAGAGGGCAGATAAGGAGAGAGAAGAAAACAGGTCGATGTGGCTTGATGATATATCAAAACTTATGCAGATGGGACAGACCTTTACAGCAGAAAAGCTGAACAGTGAAAGTATACAGGAGAGGCAGCAGGAACAGGAATTATTAACAAACAATAAAAATGAATATTTTGTGCTTGGAGATGGCAGCAGTATTGTTTATAATGGTGTATGTTTTATGTGCAACGAGCAGGATAATTCAATATGTCTCGGTGATATGAGTGATCCATCAAGGGTAATTACGATTCCGTTATCAGGAGGAGGAACACTTAAAGTAAATCGTGGCAATATAGGTGACCTTGGCAGGGCAATCGGTATGTTTTCACCTGAGGATATAGGAAATATACTTCGTGCGATAGAACAGGACAGAAAGGTTCAGGAAACGAAGATGGAGATTGAGGATAATAAGGATAAAGAAGTGACTAAACAGGTTGATGAGTTAAATGATGATGTAGATAATTCAGATAAAGATAAATTAAGAGGAACTAAGTAAACACTGTGTTAGTTGCACAAATGATAACATCATTATAACATTATAATAAGTACAAAGGAGAGTAAAGCATGTCGCTGTATGTAATAGGGGATTTACATCTGGGCTTTCAGTCAGACAAATCAATGGAAGTGTTTGGCGATGAGTGGAAAGACCACGCTGAGAAGATAAAAAGAAACTGGTGCGATATCGTGAAAGAAAATGACACCGTTGTGGTGACAGGTGACCATTCGTGGGGCAGAAAACTTGATGACAGCATGAAAGACCTTGAGTTTATCGCAGCACTTTCCGGAAGAAAGATACTTCTTCGTGGAAATCACGACAGGTTTTGGAACAAAATAAATAAAACTAACAGTTTGAATGAACTTTTTGCAGGCAGACTTTTATTTCTTCAGGATAATTTCTATGAATATAAGGATGACATGAATGGAAAAAAGTATGCACTTATAGGTTCAAAAGGTTTTTCCACAGATGAGTACTGTTTTCTCGCAGAGGATAAAATAGAAAAAAGATTTAAGAATGAGAAAAACAGATTGATAAAGTCATATGAATCTGCAAAAGAAGCCGGTTATGATGATTTTATCATGTTTCTCCATTACCCTCCGACAAACAAATATGAGAAAGAGGGCGTATTTACGGAGCTGGCACAGGAGTTTGGCGTAAAGCAGGTGGTTTATTCACATCTTCATGGAAAAGAAAGATTTGATTATAGTATAATGGGTGAACATAATGGAGTAGATTATACGCTCGTTTCATCGGATTATCTTGATTTTGTACCGAAATTGATAAGATAATTCGATGCAAAGGAGTTTATATAATTGAAATTTGTAAGGGGCTGTCGCACGAGGCACTATTCATACAATATGTAGATAATAAATCTGTTATTAAAATCTACATAATTGTATAGATTATGCTTAATGCGACAGCCCCTTTTTAACACTATCAAGTAAGTCCCCCACTTCTATTGCGTAGAGCAATAAGTGGGGGT
>NZ_JAHLQE010000103.1 GCF_018918235.1 Eubacterium sp. MSJ-13 | reverse complement strand
GCTCATAACACTATTAGCTGCTATCACATAGCTGCTATAGCAGCATACATATCAGAAGTGGCTTGTACCCCTCCTGATACAAGGAAGTCCCCCACTTATTGCTTTACGCAATAGAAGTAGAGGACTTCCTTGATAGTTTATAAACAACAAATATCTTTTGCCCTCAACACCATCATTATAGAATAGAGAGTCCTATTTATGAATACCATTAAAATATCAGTCAGAAATCTTGTTGAGTTTATACTAAGAAGCGGTGACCTCACGACTTCATCAGGTCTTAAAGATCCTGATGCCATGCAGGAAGGTACACGCATCCACAAAAAAATACAGCGAAAAATGAACGCAGGCTATCAGGCAGAAGTTTCCCTGTCGCTCACCGTTCCGATAAATTATGACGGCATTGATTTTGAAATATGCGTAGAAGGGCGTGCTGACGGCATTTTTACGGATGAAACAGGTTACAATATTGACGAGATAAAAGGTGTCTACAGAGAACTTGCATCACTTGAAAGTCCCGTTGAAGTCCACAGAGCACAGGCTCTCTGTTATGGTTATATATGGGCGTCAACGCATAAGCTTGACGGCATTGGTATCCAGATGACTTACTGTCATATTCCGACCGAAGAAATCAGAAGATTTAATGAATATATAGACTTTAAGACACTTGAAAAATGGTTTTATAATCTTCTCCACGAATACGCAAAATGGGCATCATGGGAAATTAAATGGCATGAAAAGCGAAATCTTTCGATTAAAAATGTTGAATTTCCTTTTGAATACCGCCCCGGTCAGAATACTCTTGTCAAAGGCGTTTACCAGACTATCCTAAGAAGAAAAAGACTTTATATAGAAGCACCCACTGGTGTTGGCAAGACAATTTCCACTGTATTTCCTGCTGTCAGGGCAATGGGCGAAAATTTAAGCGAAAAGATTTTTTATCTGACCGCAAAGACAATAACGAGAACGGTTGCACAGGATGCATTTAACATTCTTACAGAAAACGGCATGCATTTAAAATATATTACTATTACCGCAAAAGAAAAAATATGTATCCTTGACAAACCAGTATGTAATCCCGGTTCATGTCCAAGGGCATTGGGTCATTTTGACAGAGTTAATGACGCAGTTTTTGATGTTATAACGCACGAAGAACATATCACAAGGGAAATCGTCTCCAAATATGCTGAAAAGCACAATGTCTGTCCGTTCGAGATGTGCCTTGATATATCCACATGGGTAGATGCCGTCATCGGTGATTACAATTACGCTTTTGATCCAAATGCCTGTCTCAAACGTTTTTTTGGTACGGAAGCAACATCAAATGACTACATCTTTCTTATAGACGAGGCTCACAATCTCGTTGACAGGGCAAGGGAAATGTATTCTGCCACACTTATAAAAGAAGATTTTCCCGCCATGAAAAAACTTACAAAATTTATGAGCCAAAAAATCACAACTGCACTTGAACGCTGCAACAGATCACTTCTCGCACTTAAAAGAGACTGTGATATTATGACAGAATGGGACATTCTTAGCATAGAAGACTTCGTCATCAGACTTATGCAGCTTGCAAATTATCTTGATGAATATCTTCAGGACTCACGCAACAATAAGCATGGCTCAAAAAATGTCAACGGTCAGATAAATTTTATGGAATTTGATGATGTGGACAACAGCGGGTTTGTTCCCGATACAAGAGAACGCCTACTTGATTTTTATTTTTCAGTCAGGTCTTTTTTGAACACATATGAACTGCTTGATGAAAAATATATTATCTACTCCGATTACTCAGACGAAGGTAATTTCAGACTTCATTTACAGTGCATGGATCCATCCACCAACCTTAATAATTATCTTAAAAAAGGAAGATGTGGGATATTTTTCTCTGCCACATTTCTTCCTATTAAATACTATATGGAACAGCTCGCAGGCGGAACGGATGACTATGCCATATATGCTCCATCACCTTTTCTTCCGGAAAACAGACTTATAATGATAGGGCGTGATGTGAGCACGAAATATACCAGACGAGTGCCTTCGGAATACAAGAAAATAGCTGACTACATCACAAACTTTGTATCAGCAAAAACAGGAAACTATCTTATATTTTTTTCGTCATATAAAATGATAGATGATGTTCTGCCTTTTGTTGAGGAGAATTTCATCCTACAGCAGACTGACAGCTCAGAGAATATTTCTGAAATATCAGACACAGCAGACACTTACAACAATGAAAAAAATATAGCACCTCATATATTTATACAGTCCCCATCAATGAATGAACAGCAGCGCGAGGAATTTTTGGAGAATTTCAAAGAAAATCCCACAAAAACAACACTCGGTTTTTGTGTTATGGGCGGCATATTCGGTGAGGGAATAGATTTAAAGGAAAACAGACTTATCGGTGCAGTCATAGTGGGTACTGGACTTCCTATGGTCTGTACTGAAAATGAACTTTTCAAAGATTATTTTGACAGATCAGATAAATCCGGATTTGACTATTCCTACAGATACCCCGGCATGAATAAGGTTTTACAATCAGCCGGAAGGGTTATCAGAACTGACAAAGACAAGGGTGCGATACTTTTGCTGGATGAAAGATTTATGCAGATATCCTATCAGAAATTATTTCCTAAAGAATGGTATCCTTATGAAGTTGTTACCAGAGATAACATTAAAGAAAGGGTAATGGATTTTTGGGCAAATATTCTTTAATATTCTAGTGTAGTGTATCATCCAATAATAAACCTCATTCCATTTTCTATCGGTTCAAATTTCCATTTCTTCCCTTCCTTTTTTAATATCTCCCTAACCACATATAATCCAAGTCCATTTCCATTTTTCTTGTTTCTTGTTTCATCAGTTCTGAAAAATGGTTCAAAAATATACTGCAATTGTTCCCTCGTAAGTGGCTTACATGAATTTTCAATCCATACACTCTTTTCATCCCCACCAATTCGAATCTTTCCCTCATTGTCTGTATAACAAACTGCATTGCTGAGCAGATTAGACCAGACATGATCAAAATCTTCCTGTCCCATCATAATTACAGTTCCTTCTTTTATCTCCATAATAACTTCTATCTGTTTTTCTATGATCTGAAACTCAAATTTCTGTAAAATCTTCTCTGTTTTTTCTTTAAGAACAATCTCTGTTTTTTCTTCTTCAATAAGATTTTCCTGTAATTTTGATGTATCCAATATATTTTTTACCATATCATTTAATTGATCGACCATAACAATTGCTTCACCAAGATATTGATCCCTATCCTTATATTTTCCAATATTATACTGCATATTTTCTAATAGTATCCTCAATCCTGCAAGAGGTGTTTTTAGTTCATGAGAAGCAGAGCGCAAAAATACTGTCTTTGCTTTTTCCATCTCTACCATCTTTAATTTTTCTTCATCTAACTTCTGAATTGTTTCAAGCAGACAACTGTAAACTTCATTCATTTGTTCTGCTAATATTCCCATCTCATCTTTTGTCTGTACCAAAAAAGCAGCATCCGGATTTCTGTTCTTCATATCTGTAGTAACTTTTGACATTTTTACTATGGGATTTGTAATCTTTTTTGAATAGAACCATGCAAATAAAATAGAAAACAGAATTGAACTTGAAAAAGTCACTGGAAGCAAAAATTCAATCATGTCCGTTGCTTCTTTTAATGGTTTTGCACTACACATGACCAATGCCTTTATTTTGCCCCCGTTCTTTTCTTCAAGTACGCATTTTTTCACTATAACTGAAGGTTTGTTTTCCATATTTTCCACAGAAAACACAATGTCTTCCCATGTAGGCAGATTGATTTGAAAATCCATTCCCTGATATGTCTTCTGACTTCTTTCTGTCTTGACCGATATATTCAGTTGATTTTTCCTTGCAAAGTTCAGCATTACCTTTCCAGCTTGATCATTTTCTGTCTTTTTTAGTTTTTTCTGTAACTGTCCTATCTGTGTTTCCATCCTATGCTCCACTCGATTAAGGTACACCTTTGGATAAAAAAAGTAGATCATAAAATGTAAAGACAGATTGATGATTAGCAGCATGGAAAAAGTATAAATAAATGTTTTAGGCAATAATTTCATTTTTTTCACAATCACACCTCCAATTTATATCCAACACCCTTAACTGTAACAATACAATCCAAATGGAGTTTTTTCCTCAGATTTTTAATATATACATCAACTATACGGTCATAAGGTCCATCCTCATCTTCCCAGAGCCTTTCTAAAATCTGTCTTCTATTCACTACCTGCCCACTATTTTCTAAAAGGTAAGCCAACAATTTTATCTCCTTAGGTGTTACTCCTGCATCTTTGCCTTCATAAGCAGCAGTATAAGCTGAAAAATCAACTACTGCCGACTGGTACTCCCATATCTGCTGCATTTTATAATGTGTACGCAAAAGAGCTTCAATTCGTTTTAAAAGTAAAATAAGTGAAAATGGTTTACAGATATAATCATCTGCAAGTTGATCAAATGTATCTACCTGAGTTTTCTCATCACTCACTGCTGTAAGCATTATAACTGGAAGTTTGCTGAATGTCCTGATTTTTTTTAAAACCTCTATACCACTTATCCCTGGCAGCATAATATCCAGCAATGCTAAATGAATTTCAGTACTTTCTAAAATCTTAAGCCCTTCTTCCCCTGTTTCTACTCCAAATACCTGATAACTATTTTCTCTTAAAAACTCAACAACCCCTTCCCGGATCGCTGCATCATCTTCTACGACCAATATATTCATTTTTCCCTCATTTCCCGACAATCTATTTTCATCGTTATTGTCAAGCGGATATTCGCAATCCGCTTTGCTACTTCCTTGATAGTGTTAAATTTCATATAATCAATGTCATTATAACAAATCCACTTTTATTCCTCAATCTGACATTTTTTTCAGATTTCATATTAGTTTCATATTAGCACATTATATTATAAAAAAAACAAAAGGAGATATTTACAATGAAACTTAAAACTTTAACATGTGCAGCCTTTTTATTAGTGGGTACTATTTCTTTTACAGGATGCACCAAGACTGCTAACTATTCTGACAACACAACAACTTCTTCTGAACAAGCCTCATCTTCCACAAAGTCAGAAACACAAAAAAGTTCACAGAGTTTTTCTGACAGCACTGCTTTCTCAAATCTGAAAACTACAGATTTGGATGGAAATAACATAGATTCTTCCATTTTTAAAAATAATAAGATAACACTTGTCAATGCGTGGAACATTGGCTGTACTCCATGTGTGGAAGAAACTCCTGAACTACAGAAAATCAGCAAAGATTACGCTGATAAAGGTGTTTCTGTTAAAGGATTATACTTTAATTTTGCAGAAGCTATAACAGATGACGAGATGTCCCAAATCAAAGATGTCTTATCAAATGCAAATGCTACATATACGCAGCTGAAACTTTCCAAAAATTTATATAAAACAGATATCATGCAAGATGTAATGGCATTTCCTACCACATTTATCGTAGATTCCAACGGAAAAATCTTAGATAAGATAGAAGGTTCTAAAGATTATGATGGCTGGAAAAAAGTTGTTGAAAAATATCTTTCTAAAATTAAATAAAGCATTTTCACACCTAAACTTTATACTTCACACAAACTTGTCATGCGCAAAAAACAGCGCAAGAATGGAGAGCTTTATGCAATTAAAATATAAACAAACCCTCTTGAGCATTTTATTGTTAATAATCGGAAGTATCTTTTTAGCTAATGGTATCACACGCGGTGAAGATGTAACCGTAGAACAAAAATCCACCGTAGTCTGCTTAGAATGTATCGGTATCGGATAAATAATAACAAAAGAAAGGGTTTCTGCTATGAAATGGATCAAAAAGCAAAAAAATCATCTGCGTCTTATAGTGCAGATAATTTTCACCGCTATTACTAATGGCTATGTATTAGGATTTTCTCAAGGGAAAATCTATCGTGGAGATTCAAAAAAAATCTGTGTTCCCGGACTAAACTGTTACTCCTGCCCTGGTGCCATCGGATCCTGTCCGATTGGCTCTCTACAGGCAGTATTAGACAGCAAAAATTATAAATTTTCTTTTTATGTGATTGGATTTCTTATGATCTTTGGATCACTTATGGGACGCTTTGTATGTGGATGGCTCTGCCCTTTCGGATTGATTCAGGATTTGCTCCATAAGATTCCTTTTGTTAAAAAGATTAAAAAACTTCCCTTTGACAAGGAACTGAGATATCTGAAATATATGATTCTTGTAATATTTGTTATTGCCATGCCACTGCTTCTTACCGGTAAAAGTGGCTATGGAAAGCCATGGTTTTGTAAACTTATCTGTCCATCTGGAACTCTCTTAGGTGGAATTCCCCTTGTTTACAAAAATCCTGGACTGCAAAATACAATTGGTTTCCTGTTTAAATGGAAAATAAGCATTTTGATCATTATAATCATTTTTTCCATACTGACCTACCGCCCTTTTTGCAAGTATCTATGTCCTCTAGGTGCTATATATGGAATCTTCAATCGTTTTTCTCTCTACCACTATGAGATTGATACTGATAAATGCACTCACTGTGGTGCTTGTGCAAAAAAATGTAAGATGGGTATAAAAGTATATGAAAATCCAAATAGTGCAGAATGTATCCGCTGTGGAAAATGTAAAGAAGCATGCTCAAAAGGAGCAATTCACTCTTGTATTCTAAAAAAATAAGAAATCAATAATGTTATAAGCAAACATCCAAGCGGATTGCGAATATCCGCTTGGATGCCATATACCTTGTATCCTAATTTTGCAGATAACTGTTATGTTACACAATAATCCTCATTTCTGAGCGTTTATCGCAAGCTATTTGCTTTCGCTCAGAAACAAATAGCTGTGCGAAAAATAAGCTATCAAGCTTATTTTTCACACTATATTAAGAACGATAGTCTCCATTAATCTTGACATAATCATAAGTAAGGTCACATCCCCATGCCTTCGCACTGGCATCTCCCTGTCCAAGATTAATATCTATAAATATCTCATTCTTTGCAAGTATCTTAGCTGCTTCTTCTTCTGAAAATTCAATACCTGCTCCATTTTCACATACTTTCACACTTCCGACTTCTGAGCGAAGTGAAACACTGACTTTTGCAATGTCAAAATCAGCTTCCGCATATCCGATAGCACAGAGAATTCTTCCCCAGTTTGCGTCCTCACCAAACATTGCACACTTAAACAATGGGCTTCTGATAACGCTCTTTGCTACGATTATTGCCGTTTCAATATCGGGTGCTCCGGCACAGGTACACTCAAGCAGTTTTGATGCTCCCTCTCCATCTGATGCAAGCATCTTTGTCATATTTGACATTACGATATAAAGAGCCTGTTTGAATTTGTCATAATCCTCGCCCTCGGCTGTGATTTCCTTATTTCCGGCAAGACCATTCGCCATTACGCTTACCATATCATTTGTTGATGTGTCACCGTCAATGCTAAGGCAATTATATGTAACCTTAACTATATCGCTGAGTGCTTTTTGAACCATTTCAGAAGATATGGCAACATCTGTAGTAACAAAGTTAAGTGTCGTTGCCATATTCGGATGGATCATTCCGCTTCCTTTTGCCATACCACCGAGATGACATACTTTTCCATCTATCTCAAACTCGACCGCAACTTCCTTGCGAATCGTGTCTGTTGTCATGATAGCATCTGCTGCCGCTGTATGACCATCAGCAGTCATTCCATCAACAAGTTTCTGCATATAATCTTCAAAAGGTTTTACTGAAAGTCTCTGTCCGATAACACCTGTTGAGGCAACGATTACCTCCTCCGGCTTGATTCCTACTGCATCTGCAAGCAGCTCTGAAACTTTTTCCGCAATCTCCTCGCCGTCAGCATTACAGGTGTTTGCATTTTTTGAATTAACAATAACAGCTTTTGCCTTACCACCACTTTTTTCAAGATGTTTTTTAGTAACTATGATAGGTGCACCTTTCACCTTATTCTGAGTGTAGACACCCGCCGCATTGCACTCTGTTTCACTATAAACAACACCCAGATCAAACTTTTCCTTAACCGGATTTATTCCACAGTTAAGTCCGTTTGCAACAAATCCTTTGGCAGCGCACACACCGCCCTCGATATATTTGTATCCGTCAAAAATCTCTTTCGTCATGTCGAGCCTCCTGTTTTTTATTATTAAACACTTTCTCTGAAGATAATGCCTTTTCATGAACCACACACAAAGCTAAAACTTTGCAGTTTTCTGTTTATAAGTGTTTTTTTATTATTATTTGTTGTACTATGTACAACTCAACATCTTAACTCTTTTTTGAGATTTTCACAATACTTACTTTTTATAAGGCTTTTTCCATCTGTTGCCGCCCACACCCATCTTGCAGCTAACAGCTTCTATTTTTCTTTTAAATTTTTAATTTTTATTGTAACTTTACCGTCTTTTTCAAGCTTTTTAAGTTCATCCTTTGTCAATTTTACCTGTTTCCCATTTACATAATACGTTACAGTTCCATCGGCATATACAGTGCATGAAACGGAATCGCCCTCTACATTTTCTTCGACATCATTTATTTCAACTACAACCTTTGATTTTTTATTTTCTTCTGATGTATTACTTATATCCGTTTTATCTGTTTTCGCCTGTGCTTTATTATCACTATCATTAGCTTTTTTTACTTCACCAGATTTCTTTAATTCGTCATCTGCAACGGACTGATTTTTGCCTGATACCTGCTCCGTTCTTATCTCACCTTTACTATTTGCTTCTGTGAAAGCCTGGGCAATACCGTTCTGCGTAAATACTGTCACAGCTCCTGCAAGTATAACTGCTGCTCCTAATGCTCCGATTGTCGTTGTTTTCTTAAATTTCATAATAGCCACTATCCTTTCTTTTACTGAATTCTTTCCAAAACCATTGGCAAAGAATGATAATTTATACTGTTTTTCCGCAAGGTTCAAAAGCACCATTGCATATTCTTTCCTGAAATCTTCACCGCATCTCAAAATCACCCGTTCATCACAAGCCATTTCAATATCACGATTGATAAAAATATACATCAGCCATACAAGAGGATTAAACCAATGAATACAAACTGCAAAAACTGCTGCCAGTTTCCAAATGTTATCCGCATATTTTATATGAACACTTTCGTGCATCAACACATATTTTATTTCATTGTCCTCATAAGGAAATGCTCCGTCCGATTTCTTTAATTTAACAAATATTTTTGGAAATATTATCTCCGGATGTATAATTCCAAATGTTATCGGTGTTGCTGTCATATCGGAAACATAAAGTTTTACATATTCCGGCAAAATTTTCATCTGTCTGATGTTCTGTTCAAATTCCTCCTGTAAGGGTAATGCAGCTTTAAACTTTTTGTACTCCCTATAATATGAAACTGCAAAAAATACAATTAAAACAACTGCCACAAGTCCCCACCCTGTCAACACTAAATTTATATTGTTATTTTCAGAATACAGATTTTGCGGCTTTGACATCACTGATGCCCCTGCTGCATAATATATTCCGGACTTATTTTCACTTCCAAAAAGCCCACCCAAAATATTTTTTGCACCTCTGACCACTCCAATGAAAGGCTTTGCAATACCAAATGTTATCGGAAGATTAACCGGTATTATCAAACGAAGTAAAACAATTTTCCACATTGTTACGATAAATCTTTTTGAAAAATAATTTCCGGCAGTTTTTTCTAAAATAATCGTAAGTACAATAAGCACTCCTGCCGAGACACTCATGTCTATAAGCATCTAAACACCTCACTTCATTTGATTTACCATATCCTTCAACTGCTCCAGCTCTTCTGCCGTCAAACTTTCCTCAGACAACATTGCTGCAAAAAAATTCTTTTTTGACCCTTCAAACATACGGTCTATAAGTTCCTCTGTCTCATATTCCTGCGCATCTTTCTTTGAAATAAGTGCCCTGCATCTGAATTTTGGTTCAAATCTTTCAACAGCACCTTTTTCAATACATTTTTTAATAACTGTATATGTGGTATTTCTATTCCACCCTATTTCTTCTTTTAAAATCTTTGCTATCTGTCCTGCTGTCAATTCACCCTCTTTCCATAAAATTTCCATAACTTTCAATTCGGAATCATAAAGCTTTATTCCCATGGTAATTCCTCCCTGTGTTTTGAGTCAAAAATGACTATTGCAATAGTTATTATGTTTTTATACTATCACGATAGTCATTTTCAGTCAATATTATTTTTGTGTTAATTCTGTGAATAATTACACACAACTGCACAGATTATTATTTCTTATACTTTCTAACCAGCCATTTCCCCTGACCGCTCAAATCTTTATTCGTAAAGCCACTTATCTTTTTACACGATGATTTTAAAAGCGATGCACTTTCAGGTTTGTTGCTAAGGCTCCAGCACACATACCCCATCTTATAACTGTCCATGAGTTTTATCCATTTATTTGCACTTGCAAAATCATAATTTCCATTTCCGCTTGAATCACAAGTACCAAATTCTGTGCATATCACCGGAAGTCCCATTTTATGTGCAGTCTTTAACTTATCCCTGTAACTGTCACCATGCGTTGCCGCATAAAAATGGATTGAATACATAATATTTTTATATCCTTTTATCGGACTTTTCGCTGCCACATCAACATCCTGCGACCAATTTGGAGTTCCTACTATTATAATACCGTTTTTATCATTCTTTCTTATAACAGGGATTATCTTTTTCGCATATTTCTTAATATCAGACCATGTCGTACCGCCGTTTGGCTCATTGCAAATCTCATAGAGTACATTGCCGTAAGAGGCATATTTTTTTGAAATTTTGTCAAAAAATGTCTTTGCTTTCGCCTGATATCTAAGCGGTGTCTGGTCGTTTAGGACATGCCAGTCTATTATCACATACATTCCAAGTTTTTTTGCGGCTTTAACACCCGTATCTATGGTATCAAGCAGCTTTTTACGGCTTGCAGCATCAGTTACACAATATCCATTGTATTCCTGTGTGTACATCGCAAGCCTTACCGTATTTACTTTCCATTTATCACGCAAAGTCTTAAATGTTTTTTCCGTAATATACGGATAGCCAACATCCCAGTTTATTCCATGGGAACTGACACCTTTAAGCCTTACTGCCTTACCACTTTCATCAACTATATCTGTCCCCTTAATTTTCAGTCTGCCATGTTTTTGTGCATACGCCGCAGCTTCACAATATGCTGGGGCAAACTTTAAAGACTCGATACTTACTGTCACCATTGCCACTATCAGAAACACACTTATGACTATTTTTAATACAGTATTTCTTTTAAAACAATTCTTTTTCATAAAATCCCTCCAATCATCATTTGGTCAAGCGGATATTCGCAATCCGCTCTGCTACTGCTAATATATATTATATCATAAATTTACAAAACAAGAGAGCATAAAAAGAGTTCATGCTCCTATGCATAAAATAACTATTTACAAACAATTATCAGACTATTTACATATATATTACATAATATATATATTTTTTGTGATATTGTATGTTTTTTCGCATCTATTTTTACCATTTTCGTACTATATATTGTTTTTTTATAATACTAATGATAACATTAAATTATATATAAGTTTGTATATAAATAGCACTGCACAAAAGAAAGGATGAAAAAATATGAAACGAAAACATATCTCTGCCCAATTGACCAGACAGATATTGACCGTTGTTCTGGCGATATTTGTGGTATTTTCAATTATTACAACTATCATGATAGGTAACATAAGTCTTAACGCTAAGAAAAACAATTTAACTTTACAGTCACAATCATCATCTAACGAACTTGAAACATTCTTTGGCAAATATACGACTATTGTCGAGCAGATGGCTCTCAATCCTGATATTCAATCAATATTAACAGACACTAAAAAGGGTGATTACATTAAAGATAATTCTATGTATAATGATGTTTTTTCAGAGTTGAAAAAAATCACCGATTCAGACAGCGATAATATTCAGGCATCATGGATAGGTGATATTGACAATAATTCACTTACACAGTCAGACGGTTATATCAGCGATGATTCTTTTGAGATTACAAAAAGAGAATGGTACAAAGTAACTGAAACAAAAAAGTCCATGCTCACAAGTGCTTATACGGATGCAAGTACGGGTAAACTTATTTTAAGTGCTGCCGCTCCGGTTTATGACAAAGCCGGCAATAACATTATAGGTGTCACAGGTCTTGACATCTCACTTGACCATATCAATGAACTATTTTCTAATTACAAGATAGGAAGTAAAGGATTTGTAATCCTGCTGACGCAGGATGGAACTATCATATATCATCCTACGAAGGATTACCAGCAGAAAAAACTGTCTGAGATAAATGCTTCTGACCAGATTTTAAATACAATACAAAATGGCAAAGATTCATTTATAAACTATAAAGTAGGCTCAGCTAAAAGAATGGGATATGTCCAAAGAATCGGTACAACTTCTTATTATGTTTTAAGCTGTATGCCTTCAAGCGAGTATTATCAAAATCTTGTCCTTTCCATTGTAGTTACTGTTCTGCTTCTTGTTATTGGTATTTTTGCTATCATTATATCAATCAAAAAAGTTGCCGGCAAAATCACAAGACCTATCATCAGTCTCAATGATGTTGCGACAGAACTTGCAAATGGAAATCTTGATGTTGACCTCAATATACAGGTAGATAATGAAATCGGTGAACTTGCAGATTCAGTAAACAAGACGGTTATAAGGCTCAAAGAATACATCAATTATATTGACGAGATTTCAGATGTCCTTGACCAGCTTGCAATAGGTAAGTTAAATATTTCATTAAAATATGATTATTCAGGAGATTTTGCGAAAGTCAAAACAGCTATGTTAAATATATCTGATTCCTTAAAGACAATGATACAGGAAATAACAGAAAGCTCAGGTCAGGTTTCCGCCGGTGCTGATGACCTTGCAAAAGCAGCACAGAATATAGCCGAGGGTGCTAACATTCAGGCATTATCAGTACAACATTTAGTATCAACAGCCACATCAGTATCACAAACTGTTCGTGAAAATACCGCTGATGCTCAGGAAGTTGCAGACTCTACCATAAAAGTAACTGAGATGGTAAAAGACAGTACAGAGCAGATAAATGAGATGATGAAAGCGATGGACACTATCACCGATACTTCAAATCAGGTTGTAAGTATTATCAAGAGTATTGAGGATATTGCTACTCAGACAAACCTGCTTGCTCTAAATGCTTCTATCGAAGCTGCAAGAGCGGGTGATGCCGGTAAGGGATTTGCCGTAGTTGCAACAGAAATTGGTTCTCTTGCCGATGAAAGTTCAAAAGCAGCAAGCAATACAAAGAATCTTATCGGTATTTCAATAGATGAAATAAACCATGGAACTGAACTTGCTCATAATGTTGTCGACTCGATGCGTGAAGTTGAAGAAGCAGTCTTAAAAGTAAACAAACAGATTGGAAAGAGTGCCCAAAACTATATTATAGAGGAACAAAGCATGGAAGATATCAAAGCAAATATTGATGAAATTTCAAAGAGTGTTGAAGATAACTCGGCTGCTTCCGAAGAAACCTCAGCAACCTCTGAGGAACTTGCTGCACAGGCTGCAACATTAGAGGGACTTATCAAACATTTTGAGTTAGACTAAAAAAGGTAATAATGGCTATTTTTTAAGCTGACAGGTGACTTTAAAATAAATTTTAAAAAACAAAAAACTCCTTTATAGGCAAGTAAGTAATTTTCCAAAATACCTACTGCTTACAAGGGAGCTTTTATTTTTTATATTACTCTCAAAATTTTTCTACTTTCAAACAATGTCACAGATTGCTCTGCCACATTACACAATTTTATTTATTACTCTTTCTTTCCAAACAAAATCCTTACTGAATTAAGCACACATATCATTGCAACTCCTGAATCGGCAAATACAGCCATCCACATTGATGCAATTCCTGCAAAACCGAGAACCATTACAAGTGCCTTTATTATAAGTGCCCCTATTACATTCTGCATTGCAACCGCTTTTGTTTTCTTAGCAATCTTTATACTTTCAGGTATAGCTGAGAGCCTTGAGTTCATAAACACAACATCTGCCGCTTCTATCGCCGCATCTGCTCCGCTTCCCATCGCTGCCCCTACATCTGCTCCTGCAAGTACCGGTGCATCGTTTATTCCATCACCGACAAACATAACGGCTCCTTTTTCCTCACGGATTTTTGAGAGATTGTTAAGTTTATCCTGTGGAAGCTGCTTTGCATAACAGATATCTATTCCCGCTTCTTTTGCTACCATCTCGGCATTTTTCTGTGAATCACCTGTAAGCATTGCAGTCCAGAGTCCATATCTCTTTATGTCACTTATCGCCTGTTTTGAGTCTGATTTTATCTTATCATTGATAACGATATAACCGATATATTTTCCTTCAAATGCAAGCAATACCTCTGTTCCATAAATCTCTTTTGCTTTTTCAGGCACTTCAATTCCATTCATTGCAAGAAGTTCAAGATTTCCACATAAAAGTTTTCCATCTTCAAGTGTGACTTCCATTCCTTTTCCGGAAATTTCTTTTATATCTGCTACTTTAGGTATGTCAAGTTTTCTGTTTTTTACTTCCTCCATAATACTTGTAGCTATAGGATGTGTTGAACAGCTCTCTGCTGCCCCCGCAAGTGCAAGCACTCTGTCCTCTGTATATCCGCCATCACTTACTATCTGTGCAACTTTGAAGTTTCCTTCCGTCACTGTTCCTGTCTTATCCATAACAACCGCTTTTACTGTTGCAAGTGATTCAAGAGAAACTCCTCCCTTGAACAAAATTCCCTTTTTAGAACCTGCACCTATTCCTGCAAAGAAAGCAAGCGGTACACTAAGAACAAGAGCACAAGGACAGCTTATTACAAGGAAAGTAAGTGCTGTGTATATCCAATAATGCCAGTTTCCTGTTATAAGTGACGGAATAACCGCTGTGGCTAAAGCCGCAAATACAACGATAGGTGTATAGACTCTTGCAAATTTACTTATAAACCTGTCAATCTTAGGTTTTGATGCCGCTGCATTTTCAACTGCCTCAAGAATACGACTTACCATAGATTCTTCCAAAAGTTTCTCAACTTTTACATATATAACACCTGACATGTTTACACATCCTGAAACAACTTCACTTCCCTCTTTTACTCCTACAGGAACAGGCTCACCCGTTACCGCTGAAGTATCAATGCGGCTGTCACCCTTGATGATAACACCGTCAAGTGGTATTCTGTCGCCTGGTCTTACCTCGATAACATCTCCAACCTCTATTTCCTCAGGATCAAGTTCTATTACATTGTCACCGTCTACATATCTTACAACCTCCGGACGCATATCAACGGCTTCCATAATCTGTTTGCGGCTCTTTCCGACAGCAATATCCTCGAAAAGTTCACCAATCTCATAAAACAGCATAACTCCAACTGCCTCAGGATACTCACCGGTAGCAAATGCACCGATGGTGGCAATACTCATAAGAAAGTTCTCATCAAAAAGTTTACCTCTGAAAAGATTTTTAACAGCCTTCAAGACAACCTCTCCACCGAGTATCACATATGACACAACAAAAAGTGCTATCGAAACAGCAGGCATAGATTTAAGATATTTTTCGCAGATAACGCCGCCTATAAAAATAACTGCTCCGACTGCAATTTTTATAAGTTCTTTTTTAATATCATCATCGTCATCTTTATCTGCGTCAGCTTCTTTTTTATCTTCACTGTCATATTCCTCGATAACAGTTCCCGGTTCCATTTTATCTGCTATCTCCCTTAATTTCGGAAGAACCTCATCAGGATTTTCGGCTTCTACTAAAAGCTGACTTGTCGCAAATGTCAATGTAACTGCCACATCCGGCAGTTCATTCATTTTTCTCTCAACCTTGGCCGCACAATTTGCACAATCAATACCCTCTATGCGATATTTCTTCTTAGCCACACCCTCAAGGTGCTTATGATTATGTTCGTGTTCCTCATGCCTTCCACAGCAGCAATCATCTTCACATCCATTTTCCCCATCGTGGTGGTGATGATGCGAATGTTCATGTTCTCCATGCTCTCCACAACAACAATCATCTTCACATCCATCTTCCCCATCGTGGTGGTGATGATGCGAATGTTCATGTTCTCCATGCTCTCCACAACAGTAATCATCTTCACATCCATCTTCCCCATCGTGGTGGTGATGATGATGGGAATGTTTGTGTCCTTCATGCTCTCCTTGACAGCAATCATCTTCACAGCCGTCCCCATCGTCATGGTGATGATGCGAATGTTCGCCGTCGTGATGATGCGGTTTCTTCTTTCCACTGTGTTTTTTTGTTTTTGAAATCTCCTCTATCACCGTACCTGGCTCCATCTTATCAGCAATCTTCCTAAGTTCCGGCAACATGTCGTCAGGATTTTCGGCTTCTACCAAAAGCTGACTCGTCGCGAATGTCAATGTTACACTGACATCCGGAAGTTCATTCATCTTTTTTTCAACTTTGGCTGCACAATTTGCACAGTCAATACCCTCTATATGATATTTTTTCTTCATAATATCCCGCCTCACTTCTAATATTATTTATTCAATTATTTTAACTTTATAAAATATAATATAGTCGGTCTTAAAATCAATGTTCATATGAACAATCATTCATATGTTATGTTTAATATATCATATAGAATAATAAAAGGCAAGTAAAAAATTTAGCTATTTTCAATCTACATATAACAAAAGGACATCATATGCTCACATCTATAATGTGTTCAATGATGTCTTTTCATTTTAATATATTATTTACATTATCTGTTTTACTTATACCTCTAACAAGCCTACCTGTTCTTGATATTATCCTTCTCTTTATTCCTCAACATGTTCAATTCCCTGTCTGAGAATAGTAAAAACATGCTCATCCGCAAGTGTATAAAGAACTGTTTTTCCTTCTTTCCTAAACTTAACAAGTCTGTTCTGTTTTAGTATACGAAGCTGATGAGAAATCGCACTCTGCGTCATATTTAAAATGGATGCAATATCATAAACACACATCTCATTTTCAAACAAAACATATAAAATCTTTATTCTAGTTGAGTCTCCAAAAACCTTGAATAAATCTGCAAGATCATACAATTCACTCTCCTCAGGCATCTTATTATCAATCTCCTCAGCCGTTTGTTCATCAATTGTCATATATGTTTTATCATCCATCTTAAATCTCCATTCCTAATCTTTTCAAAGCCACACGAGGTATCTCACCTGAACTTCTTATATCAAGTATACTTTCAGTCTCTGTAAGTGCATTCTGATACCACATAATTGCTTCTAAAATATTTCCGATGTCTTCATAATATTCACCAAGCTCACAGCATATCTCCGCACATGATGAAGTTGCGGCATCTTTAAGTGCATATTCCATAAATGAAACTATATCACCTTTTAATCTGTAGCATCTTGCAAGCACACAAAAAGCCTCTTTAACCTCGTCCATACTCCTGCCATCTTCCTCAAGAGTCCGCTTAAATAATTCTTCTGACTTAATAAAATCATCGTCATTTCCTGAACGAAAAAGTTCCATAGCATACATATGATGAAGTTTTTTAGATAGTCTCTTTCCATCTGCTGCTATTTTTTCAAATGCTGCAAAATCTCTCGATGCATGATTTGAAAATGGCCTGTGTTCAACTACTATATCACTGTCATATACCACCGGATCTATCCTTAATGTCTCATGTATCTGGTCTATCCATGTAAATGTTCTGAGCCTTTTATACAACTTTGGCCTGTATTCTTCCTCAAAATTATAAACAGTGCTAAGTTCAGCGGGCGTATGATAAAGCATCTGTACAATCTCTATTTCAGGAAGCATTATTCGTTTCAATTGACGAAGCTTCTCCCTATTTTCATCATCCAGATACTCGTCTGCATCCGCAGTGTAAACATAATCACCAACCGCCTTTGATGCTGCAAAATTTCTGGCATCTGCAAAATCATTGTGCCATTTGTAATCAAACACCTTATTAGTATAATTTTTTGCTATCTCTTTTGTTTTGTCTGTGGAACCTGTATCAACAATAATTATCTCATCCATAATATCACACAGACTGTCAAGACATCTCGATAGTACCGCCTCTTCATTTTTTACGATCATACATAAACTGAAAGTTACCATATCATCCCTCATTTCAAACTAATTACATTTCCACAGACATTTTTAATTTAAAAAGTCACAGCATTACATTTATTCTTGTCTATTCCGCCGCATCATCCACACCTACATCATCAGGATTTGAATCATCATCACCACCTACATCATCAGGTTCTGAATCATTCCCTGTATCCCCGGTTCCGTTGTCCCCTGTATCAACATTATTATCGTCTGCCGGTTTCTTGGTAGGTGTTGTATCCGTTCCGTCATCAGTACTGTTATCTTTACTATCTGTATCAGGAGCCTCTGTTGGTTCCGTTCCATCCTGTGCATCAGGATCCATCGTAGGTGTTTCAGTAACAGTTGTATCTCCGTCTGAACTATAACTACTATAACTGTCCTGGCTATATGAACTTGTACTCTTCTGACCTTCATATGATGGAAACTCTTTATTTTCAAGTCCCTGATGTATATCAGACATAAATTCACGCCATATCCTTAATGGATAAGTATTTCCATACAGGTCATCCAGCGTCTTAGGACTATCGTAACCTACCCACACTGTTGTTGTATAATAAGGTGTATACCCACAGAACCAGCCATCTTTTTTGTCACTTGTCGTTCCTGTCTTTCCGGCACATGACATATTGTCAAGTGCATTTCCTCTTGCAGTACCATTTACAAGTACACCTTGTAATATACTCGTCATCATCCTTGCTGCATTCTGTTTATATACATGCTTCTCTTTACGATTCTTTTTATTATTTACAATAGTTTTCCCATCAGAATCTGTAATCTTGCCTATACATGTCGGTTCTCTGAACACACCGTCATTTTCAATAGTTGCAAAAGCAGACGCCATCTCAACTGTTGTAACACCATTTGTAAGTCCTCCAAGTGAAGCAGCCGGATAATAATCAGAATCAACTATATTTGAAAATCCCATCTTGATAGGATATGACAAACCGACCTCAGGCGTAAGTTCCTGAAACAGTTTCCAGGCAATTACATTTTTAGATTTTTCAACAGCATATCTCAGTGAGATTTTTCCAGCATAACTTCCGTCGGCATTATGTGGTCCACCGCTAAAATATGTGTCATCAACTATACTGTCTGGAGTATATCCTCTTTCAAGCTGAGGTGTATACACTGCAATCGGCTTAAAACAACTTCCAGGCTGTCTGTAACTCTGGTATGCTCTGTTCAGGGTATAACCTGTAATCGACTTCTGTTTTCTTCCTCCAACAATAGCTACGACAAGCCCATTTGAATTATCAATACATGTAGCCGCACCCTGCAGCTTATAAACCTTGTCCTTTTCCGTCTTATCCTTAAAACCTGCAAGCTGCTCGTCTATAGCCTTTTGCAATTTTTTCTGCTTTTTCTTATTAAGCGATGTATAAATACGATATCCTCCTGTATACAATGAATTGTGACAGTCATTATACAACTCATCATATTCTTTATCGTATTGTTTTTCCTCCTCAGTAGTGTCAAACTTATATTTAAACTCAAAACCTCTCGCCTCCATAAGTGCCTTCGTAGCACAACTAATGGCATATGTTGTCATATAATTCTGAGTTTTTAATGCCTGTGCAGGATTCAATATTATCTGCTCATAATTTGCATCACTATACTCAGCAGCAGTAATACACTCTTCATCGAGCATCTGTTTTAAAATACGGCTTTTTCTTTGCAATGTATTTTTATAATTTTCCAAAGGATTATACTTGCTTGGACTATTAGGTATTGAACATAAAAATGCAGCCTCAGCCAAATCAAGTTCCTTAGCAGGTTTATTAAAATAACCTCTGCTCGCCGCCTCGATTCCATAATATCCATTTGCGAAATAAATATTATTTATATAAAACTCCAATATCTGATCCTTCGTGTATTTCTTCTCAAGATCAAGTGCAATAAATATCTCTCTTACCTTTCTCTCATATGTCTGTGCGTTTGAAAGAAATACATTCTTCGCAAGCTGCTGTGTAATCGTACTTCCACCGCGCGATATGTCCTCATGTTTTATCTTGCTTTTTACAAGCATAACAGCAGCTTTCGCTGTTGATAAAAGATTCACACCTTCATGTTTATAAAAATCCCTGTCCTCAGTTACAATCATTGCATCTTTAACAGACTGAGGAATCTCATCAAAAGTCAGATAGTAGGAATCTTTATCACCTTTTAATTTGGCTATCATTGATTTATCCGAGGCGTATATAATGCTTGTTTCCGATGCTCTGAAAGTATCAGATGTGGAATTTTCCACAACATCTGTGGCCTCCATCTTCCATTTCAAAAGCTCATCGCCAAATTTAAAATAAAAGACCACAAGCCCTGCTAACAGTGCTAAAAGAAAAACCAGCAGAAATATCTTAAAACCAAACCAGAATTTTTTATGTCTCTTATGTTTCTTAAGCTTTTTTTCCTGCTTCTTTGCCTGTTTTGGCGTAAGTGTATTACTACTGTTTCTTGTCTGTGCAGACCTGTTATTCCTGTTTCCCACAGCACTTCCCGATGCCGCAGTATTTCTTCCCTGTCTTTCTCTAACGACAATATCATCCGGATTAAACACTCTTGTGTCATTCCTTCTTATATCTCTATTTGCCATATATTAACCTCCCAATTAAAGCTATGATAACATATTTACGGCAATAATGCACCTTTTCGCTATTATCTTAAGAAAAAGTTTAGTTACTGTTCGTGTATAAAAAATAAAAATGTATAAAATTTTTTTTCACGGCAACACTCCATTTAGGACATGTCAAATAAATAAAATGGAGAATAACATGAACAAAATAAAATTGTATAAAGTCATATTTATTATCGCCATATATTCAGTGGCATTTACACTTTTATATATAAGTATTAAAAGCTACAAAACATATCTAAACACATACAAAAACTATAAAGCAACCGTCAATACCAATGTTTTATCAACAAAAAACACCAAAAATGCAAATCACATCAACATAACCAAAGTAACACCTGCATTTTTCAACAATGAAACAATCAGAAAAAATCCTTATAAAACACTCATAAATACAAATCGAACAATTCAGAAAAAAATTGCAAAAAATGTACTCAGACTGCATGTTATTGCAAACAGTAATAGTGACAGTGATCAGAAACTTAAAATAAAGGTACGCGACAGTATTCTTTCCGAACTTCAAAACGGTCTTACAGATATAACAACGGCTGCACAGGCAAAACAATATGTCGCTTCAAAATTTCAGAATATAAAAAATACTGCCGATTATACTATTCGCCAAAATAATTATTCTTATTCAACAAAAGTTTTCATACAAAACAGATATTTTCCCACAAAAACATACGGCGACCTGACATTTCCAGCAGGCTATTACGACGCTCTATGTGTTGAAATAGGAAAAGCCGATGGACACAACTGGTGGTGCGTTCTCTTTCCAAGCCTATGCTTTGAAGACGCAACAACAGCAACCGTACCTGAAAATTCAAAAGAAAAACTGAAAAATGTGCTGACAAAACAAGAATATGGTACCCTCAACAGACCAAAAGAAACAAAAAACGACGGCAATAACGCCGCCGAAGTCCAGATTCACAGTGGAATCTATGATCTTTTTCATTAAATTTACTTATTTAATATGCTCCTGCTCACTTATATAGCACGCACGACCATTCTCTTTTGCCCTGTAAAGCAATTTGTCTGTTTTCTGCATAAGAGTCTGCGTGCTGTATCTATGGGCAAAACGATATGCACCTATACTACAGGTTATATTCTTTTTAATTCCCGGTACAACAGAAATCGTTTTAAGAAAATCAGACAG
Organism: Eubacterium sp. MSJ-13; assembly: GCF_018918235.1. Taxonomy (GTDB): domain Bacteria; phylum Bacillota; class Clostridia; order Lachnospirales; family Lachnospiraceae; genus Butyribacter. Next base: position 1,431 of record NZ_JAHLQE010000103.1, on the reverse strand, counting down.
TCTTTCTTCAAGTTCTTCCTGCGTCATATCCCCATCTAAAATAGCAGCAAACTCATCGCCTCCGATTCTCCCAACAGCCCCATGACCGGCAAATTCTTTTTGAATAGCAGCCGCAACACTCTTTAAAACCTTATCGCCTGCTCCATGACCAAATGTGTCATTCACTGACTTAAAATAATCGACATCAAAGAAAAGAAACCATCCCCGATATAAATCTTTTTGTTTATTCTTATCATGAAACTCACGACAATACTCCAAAAACAATTTTCTTCCCATTACACCGGTAAGTTCATCAAGCTCTCCCAGATACTTTGTATATGAGAGATAACGGTAAATTGATATGAGTATCAAAACACAGATAAAATTCAATGCGATTGTCGCACCAAGAAATTGCACCTGTAAATGTACCATATCCATGCTTACCCCTGATGAAACCTTGATTCCATGCATGTCAAGCATATATGATGTTCTCTGTGCAAAGTAAATCGCTGTTACACTTGTTATAAATAAAATAGCAATGCCATAAACAAAGAGTGCCAGTTTTAACTTTCCACTTTTATAAGAATCTTTTTCTGAATCATCAATGTAATTCTTAAATTCCCTGACACGCTTACTATGATATATATAATAAAATATTTCTGTCACTAAAACACATACAAGTGCAACAGCAATATCACTGATACCAGTAGAAAAAGCATTTTTAAAATTATAACCAGACTCTGGAAATGTGATTCCCATTATCAGAAAAACAAGAAATGCATGTATTTTAGGTGCAAGAAGAGCAACAATTCCTGAACAGACAAAATATTTTCTCTTATTAGTATATCTGCGTATCAATGAAAAAATAACACCAATCAAAAATCCAAAAAGTAATCTTGAGCCAACACTAAGTAAAATACTGTTTAAAGGTTTTCCACTCATAGTTGGCGAAAAAATCATATCTGCCGCCATCACATAGGAAGCGGATGCTTTAAACATACTTATTGCCCCAAAAATAATACCAAGTATAGAAGCCTGCATAGTTCCAAAAAGACAAGCGGCAACAACTATCGGTATATAGGCAACAGTAATTGAAATAGGCGACACATGAATATAACCTAAAAATGTAAATGACATAAGAAATTCAAGAGCTATAAAACCCTCAAATACATATCTGTCAAAACACGATTTATTCTGTAATTTCGTCTTTAAATCCATATTTATCCTCTTTTCCAATCGTATCTTCTATTTTCTCTTAATAGTACTCACTTTACTAATGAATTTTCGCAAAAAGCATCCTAAATGTCAAGAAATATTGTATTTACATATATTCATGTGCTATACTACTATACAACTTTACAACTTCAAAACATACCTGAATGAAACGGAGACAATGTGAAAAATAAAATTTTTCACACACAAGATTTGTGTCTGCGCACACTTGACACAAAC
>NZ_JAHLQE010000052.1 GCF_018918235.1 Eubacterium sp. MSJ-13 | reverse complement strand
ATATGGGCTACCTCTCTTTAAATTATAAAAAACTGTATTCTTTTGTAACTTTTTATAAGTTTGTTTCAACTGTTATTCAACCTCTCATTTTTTATTATCATTTTGCCGCAACAGCCTCTATCTCAATCGCAACATCCTTTGGAAGCCTTGCAACTTCTACGCATGATCTTGCAGGATACGGCTCTTCAAAATACTTTGCATATACTTCGTTTATCTTACCAAAATCATTCATGTCACTGATAAATACTGTTGTCTTTATGACATTTGCTGTCGATGTGCCTGCTGCCTCAAGAAGTGCTTTAAGGCTCTTGAACGCTCTTTCTGCCTGAACTTCTGCAGGTCCTGTCACAAGCTCTCCTGTCGCAGGATCAATAGGTACGACTCCTGATGTAAATACAAGTCCATTTACCTCTACCGCCTGTGAATATGGTCCGATTGCTGCCGGTGCTTTTTCTGTACTGATAATGTTTTTCATTTAGTTTACCTCTTTTCTTTTTTATTTGCTTTATTTTCAGTTACATGTTACTGTCCACACCTAAAGTATAGCCAGCAACAGTTATATATCTGTTTATCTTTTAGTGTTCTTAAAATTGATACAAAATGTTTAAATTTTTTTTACATTTTACAGTATAACGCAAAGTAAAACAATTTTCAATTTTAACTGGATTTTTTTTACTTATAACTATATACTTAGTTATTGACAGCTTTTTGTCAGACAAACAAAATAGAACGGAGGACCTTTGATTTGAGAAATGAATACAGACAGAAACGCAACAATTTCTCTGATAAAAAAAGAAACGACAGAGCCTATAACAGAAGTGATAAGACCGGCAGAAGGAATGATGGTCTTAACAGTAATAGGAAAAATGATAAATACGACAGGCGTAGAAAAGATAACAGACATCATTCAGGTGAGCACCACCAGGATGAACATAAGAAAAAATCTGCTATCCCTATCGGAAAGACACAGGAGCTCATAGTTGTAAAGACTACTGATTTTGGGGTATTTTTAAATACACCTACAGGTGATGACAGCGACAAGATACTTCTTCCAAAATCACAGGTTCCAAAAGATACACAGCTTAACGATGTTTTAAATGTATTTATCTATAAAGACTCCGAGGACAGACCTATCGCAACTATGGAAGAACCTTCAATAGAACTCGGTCAGGTCGCAAGACTTTATGTCAAGGAGGTCACAAAGATAGGTGCTTTTCTTGACTGGGGACTTTCAAAAGACCTTCTTCTTCCTTTTAAAGAACAGCTCTACGAGGTAAAGGAGGATGACGCCGTTTTAGTCACACTCTATGTTGACAAGAGCGACAGACTTTGTGCTTCAATGAAAGTTTACAATCATCTCTCAAATGAATCTCCTTACAAACAAAATGATGAAGTTTTTGGGCGTGTTTATGAGATAAGTGACAATTTCGGCGTGTTTATCGCAGTTGATGATAAATATTCTGCCCTTCTTCCAAAAAAGGAAGTTTTTGAGAAATACCGCATAAACCAGCCTGTCTATGCGAGAGTTGCACAGGTCATGGAGGATGGAAGGCTTACTCTCAGTGTCAAAAAGAAGATTCCTGAACAGATGAACGATGATGCTTCATTTATATATGAAACTTTACAGAGGGAAAACGGATTTCTTCCATTTAATGATAAATCAGATTCAGAAGCTGTTAAAAACCGTTTCCATATGAGCAAAAATGCTTTCAAGCGTGCAATAGGGCACTTATATAAGGAAAGACTTATCACTATAGAAAAAGACGGTATTCATTTGAATTAGCTTCTTCTTAATTTATTGCGAACTGACGCCTTGTCGGGTGGATATTATACGACAAATGGACGGCTCCCGCCTCGAAGAACACTCGTAGCGGTACTAAAGGTGCAAAGTACGCACCTTTAGTACCGACGGTGTTCTAACGCCATTTGCTGCATAATATCCACCCGACAAGGCTGTTTTTTTGGCGATGGTTTTTATAGAAGATTTAAAAATTAGTGGAATTTTTGTGTGGTTTAGAGTTAAAGACTACAGCGTGAATAGACCATAGACAAGCGGCTTGAATATATGAAAGTTTTTAGTAAAGGGGATATTTAGACTGAAAATAGTTTAATATTTTAAAAAATAAAAAATGCTTAGAATCTTTATTTCTTGATTTTAAGCATTTTTGTCTTATTCTTTACAAATTTTAAAATTGGCTACCGATATACTCTATAAAAAATAATGCAATATTTTTTCGTATGGAATACTGCTTACATTACTCCGCATATTCCCCGAATTTTCTGAATCTCTTATATCTTTCATCTAACAATTCTTTTGTTTCTTTTTTCATGAGTTCAGGAAGTTTTTTTCTGAGTGCTTCTCTTATCTGGTCTGTTGTGTAGTTTAGATTATTTTCTATTCCGTCTTTGTGCTCCGGAAATGTTCTGTCTGCAACACCGTTTTTTAAGAGTTCGTTTGCTGTCATTTTCATGAGTTCTGCGGCTTCTTCTACTCTTTCCGTGTCTCGCCACAATATACTTGCAAATCCCTCCGGTGACAGTACTGAGTAAAGGCTGTGCTCTAACATCCACACTTCATCTGCGACTGCGAGTGCAAGTGCTCCTCCGCTTCCGCCCTCTCCGGTAAATATTGATATTATGGGTGTTTTTAGTCTCGACATTTCCATTATGTTTCTTGCTATCGCTTCGCCCTGACCTCTTTCTTCTGCCCCTATTCCACAGTATGCTCCGGCTGTGTTTACAAGCGTGATAACAGGTCTGTGAAATTTTTCTGCCTGTTTCATGAGTCTCAATGCTTTTCTGTAACCTTCAGGGTTTGGACTTCCGAAGTTACATTCCACATTTTCGTCAAGTGTGTGACCTTTCTGTATTCCGATGACTGTAACTGGTGTCCCCTCAAAAGAAGCAATTCCGCCGACTATCGCGCCATCATCCGCAAACAGCCTGTCACCATGCATTTCCATAAAGTTTTCAAATAATTTATCAATAAATTCTCTTGTGTTAGGTCTGTCTATCTTTCTTGCAATCCTTACGGATTTCATTGCATTGTTCACACTGGCACTTCCTTTCTTAATAACTATAAGTGATTGCAAAACTAATTATGTATTGTACTAATTGTATGAATATAACGAATAATACCGCTAACACCATTTGTTATATCCATACAATTTAATTACAGGTAATGATAGTTTTGCAAATACCTATATATAATCAATACATAAATAAACTAACAGTGCAGTTTTAAGATGGAGATAAGTTCATCCCTCATATCTTCCCTGTTGACTATCCTGTCTACAAATCCATGCTCAAGCTGAAATTCCGCACGCTGAAATCCCTCTGGCAGTTTCTGGTGTATCGTACCCTGTATGACTCTCTGCCCTGCAAATCCGATAAGTGCTTTAGGCTCGGCGAGTATTATATCTCCAAGCATTGCAAAACTTGCTGTCACTCCACCTGTTGTCGGGTCAGTCAGTACCGTTACATACAAAAGTCCTGCCTCGTCGTGTCGGCCAACTGCCTCCGCTGTTTTTGCCATCTGCATGAGTGAAACTATTCCCTCCTGCATCCTTGCACCGCCTGAGGTTGTGAATATTATAATAGGAAGTTTCTTTTCTGTTGAATATTCTATGGCTCTTGTTATCTTTTCACCGACAACCGAACCCATACTTCCCATCATAAAATGGCTGTCCATGATAGCTATAACTGTTTCAAAGCCACCTATAGTACATTCACCTGTCACAACTCCCTCGTTTATTCCCGACTTAGCTTTTGCTTTTTTTATCACCTTATCATAATCTGGATAATTCATGGGATTTTTTGTTGACATATCTGCGTCAAGTTCCTTGAAACTGCCCTCATCACATATTATCTTTATCCTCTCGGCAGGATTCATTCTGAAATGTGCTCCACAGTTTGGACAGAGCTTAAATTCTGTGACTTCTTTTTTGTATATTATGTTTTTACAAGTATTGCATTTTATCCACATACCGTCCGGAATCGATGGTTCCTGACTTTTTTTGTTTTTTTCAGTTTTTTTCTTTTCTTCTGTACCATTTACTGAAAAATAACTTTTTTTCTTGAAAATATTCATAGCCTACTTCACTCCAACATCTGATTAACAGTCAGCCGTAAAGGACAGAAAATACTATTTACTGTTCATATGCAATTCTGACACTGATTGTCAGTCTGTTTACCAATTACCTGACTCTACATGCTGCACATTAACTGCCATAATGTAATTTTACAATTTTACATGCTCTAAAAATGATGTATTATACTGACACTTTTCAAACTGCTTATTATTAAGGATTTTGTTCTGATATTCTATATTCGTATCTACACCCTCTATTACAAATTCATACAATGCCCTTTTCATTTTTGCTACCGCTTCGTCCCTGTCCCTGCCGTGTGCGATAACTTTTGCAAGCATAGAATCATAGTACGGCGGTATCTCATAACCCTGATATATTGCACTGTCTACCCTGAGTCCAAGACCGCCCGACGGCATCAAGAGATAATCTATAGTTCCCGGACAGGGTGCAAAATTTCTCGACGGATCTTCTGCGTTTATCCTGCACTCTATCGCATGACCGTTTATCTTTATGTCGTTCTGCGTATATGATAACTTCTCTCCTGCCGCAATCCTTATCTGCTCTTTTACTATATCTACACCGGTTACCATCTCGGTTATAGGATGTTCTACCTGAACTCTTGTATTCATCTCCATAAAATAATATTTATGGGAATCTTCATCATACAAAAATTCAATAGTTCCGGCATTTTCATAACCTGCTGCCTTGGCCGCTTTTACGGCAGAATCACAGATTTTTGCCCTTGTGCTTTCTGACAAAACTTCGCAAGGTGTTTCCTCTAAAACTTTCTGGTTCTTTCTCTGCAGTGAACAGTCACGCTCACCTAAGTGTATCACATTTCCAAAACTGTCACCGAGTATCTGCACCTCGACATGTCTTGCGCCCTCGATAAGTTTTTCCATGTACATCGAATCATCACCAAATGCAGCTTTTGTCTCACTCTGTGCTGACAAAAACGCCTCTTTTAAGTCTTCTTTTTTTCTGACTATCCTTATTCCTTTTCCGCCACCTCCGGCAGATGCTTTTACGATGACGGGATAACCGAGTTTATCTGCCATTTCATAAGCCTGTTCTACATCAGCGAGAACCCCGTCACTTCCCGGAATAACAGGTACTCCTGCATTTATCATCATCTGTCTTGCGTTTGCCTTATTGCCAAGTGCATCTATCACTGAGCCTTTCGGTCCGATAAATTTGATATTGCAGTCTTTACACACTCCGGCAAACATACTGTTTTCCGACAAAAATCCAAATCCCGGATGTATTGCCTGTGCCTGCTTTTCAACAGCGGCACTGATTATATTGTTCATATCAAGATAACTGTCTCCGACTTTTGCCGAACCTATACACACTGCTTCATCTGCAAGCTGTGTGTGAAGTGCTTCCCTGTCAGGTTCTGAAAATACGGCAACCGTTTTTATTCCCATCTCTCGACACGCCCTTATTATCCTTACTGCTATCTCCCCGCGATTTGCGATCAAAATTTTGTCAAACATAAAGTTTTCACCTCTAACCAATCATAAATACAAGTTCTGCCTGTGCTGCCACCTTGTCACCTACATAAGCCGTACCCTGTCCGATACCTGCATTTTTCTTAAGTTTTTCAATCTTAACTTCAAGGCGGAGCGTATCTCCCGGAACAACTTTCTTCTTGAATTTAGCTTTATTTATTCCACCAAAATAAGCTGTCTTTCCCTTAAACTCATCCATAGATAATATAGCTACTGCCCCTGCCTGTGCCATAGCTTCAACAATAAGAACCCCCGGCATTACAGGCTCGCTTGGAAAATGTCCCGCAAAAAACGGCTCATTATATGTAACATTCTTGATTGCAGTAACCGACTCGCCCTCGACTATCTCCTCCACTCTGTCGATAAGAAGAAACGGCTGTCTGTGAGGGATGATACTCATAATTTCCTTAATATCCATTGCCATTTTAAATTTACTCCTATTCTATCTCTGCTCCTGCACAAAAACTTGCATATATGCTTTTTTCATTCTAAATTTTTATAAAAAAACTTTTTGTGCTTTCTACTGAACTCTGAAAAGCGGCTGTCCGAACTCAACAAACTCTCCGTCCTCTACAAGAACTTCAACTATTTTTCCGCTTACTTCACTTACAACTTCATTCATAAACTTCATTGCTTCGATGATACATACAACATCACCTTCAGCAACCGTATCACCGACTTTTACAAAAGGCGGCTTATCAGGTGCCTGACTTTGATAGTATGTTCCAACGATAGGTGCTGTTACAAGCTTATCATCTTCTGACACACTGTCTGCTTCCTTGCCTGAAGTCTGATTTACATCAGCCTCATCAGAAACTGCACCATTTGTCTGTACCGCTGATACCATACCATTTTCTGCTCCCGTTATGACTGTCTTTACTGTCTCAGTTTCGCTGTTTCCAACTGAAAATGAAGCATTTCTTCCAAGATGCACACTGTCACCGTCAAGTTTTATCTCCATCTCGCCCATATCGCTTTTTTCAAAGATAGCGATAAGTTCCTTAACTTCATCAAATTTCATACTATTCCCCCCACTTTTTAAAACAGAGCACCGCATTATGTCCGCCAAATCCAAGTGAATTTGACAACGCATATTCAGCTTTTTCAACCTTTCTTGCCTCATTTGGAATATAATCAAGGTCACATTCCTCATCAGGTGTCTTATAATTTATTGTCGGTGGGAGTATATCCTCCTGTAATGCCTTAACACACATTACCGCCTCAACTGCTCCTGCCGCTCCGAGTAAATGTCCTGTCATTGACTTTGTAGAACTGATAGCAACATCTTTTGCCGCATCACCAAATGCAAGTTTAATGGCATTTGTCTCTGTTGAGTCGTTTGCCGGTGTACTTGTTCCATGTGCATTTATATATGAAACTTGCTCCGGTTTTATTCCAGCTTCTTCCATTGCAAGCTCCATTGCCTTTGCCGCACCTGCTCCTGTCTTTTCCGGAAGTGTGATGTGATATGCATCACTTGTTGCACCGTATCCAACAATCTCTCCATATATAGTTGCATTTCTTGCAAGTGCGTGTTCAAGTTCCTCAACCACAAGTGCTCCCGCACCATCACCGAGCACGAAACCATCTCTATTCTTATCAAAAGGCTTACACGCATCCTTTGGATCAGGATTTGTTGAAAGTGCCGTAAGATTTGTAAATCCTGCGATACCTATCTCACAAAGACCTGCCTCAGCACCGCCTGTGATGATAACATCAGCATATCCATGAATGATATTTCTAAAAGCCGCACCGATACTGCTCGTAGCAGTTGCACAGGCTGTAACTATATCTTCATTTATTCCCTTTGCACCAAATCTTATAGCAATATTTCCTGCTGCCATATTTCCTATCGTCATTGGTATAAACATAGGCGAAACTCTTGAAGGTCCTTTTTCATTCATTCTTGTAACCTGCTGCTGCATCGTTCCAAGACCGCCGACACCCGAGCCAAAGATAACACCTACTCTTGAAGCATCCTCTTTTTCCATATCTATACCGCTGTCATCCATAGCCTGAACAGCAGCACCCATAGCATATACGGCAAAAGGATCGTTTCTCTTGATGTCCTTTTTCGTCATATACTTTTCTGCATCAAAATCCCTGACTTCACCTGCCACTTTTACCTTGAAATCTGTTGTATCAAACTTTGTTATATTTTCAATGCCACAAACACCATTTTTGGCATTTTCCCACATACTGTCCACTGTACTTCCAAGCGGGCTTACAACACCCATACCGGTTATAACACATCTTCTTGCCATAATTCCCTCGTTTCTACAGTCCGGTACGGCAAACACACCATACCTGAACTGGTTTCAATTTCTAAGTATCTGTCATTTTATTTTTAACAATAACTTCTATTACTCAACTTATATCGCAAAATTTTTGTTTTAAATCCTGCGATAATCTATATAATTACTACATTATCATGCCGCCGTCTACATTTAAGACCTGTCCCGTAATGTATCTGTTCTTTGCCAAAAATACTACTGCACTTGCAACATCCTCAGGCTTTCCTGCCTTACCGAGCGGAATAGAACTAAGTATAGCTTCTTTTGTCTCATCAGCCAGAACTGCTGTCATGTCTGTCTCGATAAATCCCGGAGCTATAGCATTACATGTAATTCCCCTCTGTGCAAACTCTTTTGCCGTCGCTTTAGTAAGACCGATAATACCTGCCTTAGAAGCCGCATAATTCGCCTGACCTATATTTCCTGCAACACCTGAAACCGATGACATATTTATTATCGCACCGCTTCTCTGCTTTAGCATAACACTGCTCGCATGACGGATCATATTGAAAGAACCCTTAAGATTTGTATTGATAACAGAATCAAACTGTTCCTCAGACATTCTCATAAGAAGCATATCCTTTGTGATACCTGCATTATTCACAAGCACATCAACAGAACCAAACTCTTTTTTCACATCCTTGATAAGATTTTTTGCAAAATCAAAATCACTCACATCCCCCTGAACAGGCATACATTTAACACCCTGCGCCTCAATCTCCTTAATAGTATCATCAGACACACTGCTGTGATAATTGAGAACTATATTGCAGCCCTCCTTGGCAAAAGCAACCGCAATCGCCTTACCGATACCCTTAGCAGCACCCGTCACAATCACTGTCTTTCCTTCTAACATTCTATCCCTCCAAACTCAATCTTTCCTGATTTTTAAAAGTGCCTTCTCAAGTGAAGCCGTATCCTCAACATTCACATTGACGATTCCCTTAACCGTTCTCTTTACAAATCCACAAAGAGTTTTTCCCGGTCCCAATTCAATAAATGTATCTGCCCCCGCATCATACATATTTCTGATTATGTGTTCCCATCTGACAGGCGATACGACCTGCTTTGCAAGTGTAGGAACTATATCACTCTCACTCTTTAACACTTCTGCTGTCACATTTGTATAAACAGGAATTTCCATCTTTCCTATGTTCATCTTTTCAAGCTCCGGCAAAAGCTTGTCTGCTGCCGGCTGCAAAAGACTTGTGTGGAACGGACCACTCACTTTAAGTTTGACTGCCATTTTCGCTCCCTTTTCTTTTGCTATCTCCCCTGCTCTCTCAACTGTAGCCGCATCTCCACCGATGACTATCTGCCCCGGTGCATTATAATTTGCAGGAACAGCTACTCCGCCAATCTCTTTAACTGCCTCCTCGCAGGCTTCCTCCACAAGTGCAGTATCAAGACCTATTATTGCAAACATTCCGCCTTTCCCTGCCGGAACGGCTTCTGACATAAATTTTCCTCTTTTCTGTACAAGTGCTACGGCTTCCTCAAACTTCATCGCACCACTCGCAACAAGTGCTGAATACTCACCAAGACTAAGTCCCGCTGTCATATCAGCATTTATACCGTTTTCCTGTAAGACCCTCATAGCCGCAATACTCATTGTGAGAATGGCAGGCTGTGTAAACTCTGTAAGTCCGAGTTTTTCCTCATCAGAAAAACATATATCCTTTATCGAATATCCCAAAACCTCATCTGCTCTGTCAAATACTTCTTTTGCAACGGCATAGTTTTCATACAGGTCTTTTCCCATGCCTGCATACTGTGCACCCTGACCGCTGAACATAAATACTGTTTTCATCTGCAATTTCCTCCATCTTCAGAAATAAAATCCATTTAATTCTAAAAAATCCAATAATTTCTATCAAAAAAAGTAAAGAGATAGCGCCAGCAAGTAAATAAATCTTATCAACTTCCAGCGCCGCCTCCCATACTATTTGCAACCGTTCTGTGCTTCCACTAGTTCTTGTGGCTTTCTACAAAATCAACTGCATCCTGAACTGTAACGATTGACTCAGGATCCTCAACTGATACATCAAACTCATCTTCAATATCATTGATGATCTGGAATAAATCTAAAGAATCTGCATCAAGATCCTCTTTTACATTTGTCTCTAATGTGATTTCATCAACATCCTTACCTGTCTGCTCAGCAATAATCTCTCTGATTTTCTCAAATACCATGGTTTTTCCTCCTAAAAATAGATTAAATATATATATTTTTTGTTATGAAGATTTAAAATCCTCTTATAACCTTTTACCATGAAATAAGCATGGTTCCCCAAGTCATTCCACCACCGAAACCTGTGAGAAGAAGCTTGTCACCCCTCTCAATAAGTCCCTTTTCATTTAACTCGTTTAATACAATAGGAATACTTGCTGATGAAGTATTTCCATATTCAGCCATATTCATGTAACACTTGTCATGGCTTATTCCGAGTTTTCTTGAAATTATGTCAACAATCCTCGCATTTGCCTGATGCGGCACAACATACTTTATCTCATCAGGCTTTACTCCTGCCTCTTCCATAACTCTCTCTATGCTCTTTGTAACAGCTTTTGTCGCAAACTTAAATACTGCCCTGCCATCCATATTTACATACCAGAGATTGTCCTTTTCACGGGGTTCATCATTAAATGCATTTGAACATCCTACATAGCCCTGTGTCAGAATATCCCAAAGTTCTCCCTTTGCTCCGAGTTCTTCTTTTAAGATTCCCTCATCCTCAGACTTCTCTACATATGCACCGCCTGAACCGTCTCCAAACAGTACGCATGTTGACCTGTCCTTCCAGTCAACTATCTTTGAGAGTGTCTCTGCCCCTATGACTATGGCATTCTCATACATACCTGTTTTTATGTATTTGTCAGCTATGCTAAGTGCAAACATAAAGCCACTGCATGCTGCATTTACATCAAATGCAACTGCATTTACAGCCCCTATTTCTTTTTGAACCATACAGGCAAGTGATGGTGTACCATAATCTGCTGTAACGCTTGCCACTATTATAAGTTCAACATCCTCCGCTGATACTCCTGCTCTCTCAAGCACCTGTTTTGCAGTATTTATAGCAAAATATGATGTGTTCTCTCCGGCTGATATATGTCTTTTCTTTATACCCGTTCTCTGGGTTATCCACTCATCGCTCGTATCAACTATCTTTGACAGGTCGTCATTTGTGATGACCTGCTCAGGCACATCTGCACCTGTCGAAATAATTCTGGTTGTTATCATTTTTTTTCTCCATTCTCAAAACGTTTTTCAACAAAGCTGTCCAGATTGCTCAAAGCTTTTTCAACAACATCCGTCTCACTCTCATTCAGTCCTTTTATTAACGCAAATACGACATCTTTATGAAACTGTTCATGTAATAAATATATCTTTTTACCCTCTTTTGTAAGCGCAATCTTAACAACCCTTCTGTCACGCTCAGTCTTATAACGTTCTACAAACCCTTTTTTTACAAGGTTATTTATCCCAACTGTCAGTGTCCCGACAGTAATATTTAACTGTGCAGCAAGTTCACTCATACTCTTTAATTCAGCGATTCCTATCGCGGCAATGGTGTGAACTTCCGTCATGGAAATTTTATCACCATATTCATTTTTTATTGTGCATGCCTCAGCTTCCATAATCTTTTCAAATAATCTTATCAGATTAGTACTGATCGATCCTAAAACATTATTCATTTGTTTTCCCTTTACCAACACAGTACTATTTCACTCTCATTTTTCAGCAAAATAGTTTGTACATCAAACTTTATCAAACAATTAAAAGTATATTCTAAAATATACCAATTCGTCAACCATACTTTCATTGTGTTTTTTCACAATAAAAGAGCTGTATTTTTGTGAATTATTAACAAAAACTACAACTCTTTTGTTTTGACATTATCTTTATGGTATTTGTTTTGATATTCAAAGTTTTTCTTGTCAATGTAAAATAGTTTTAAAAACCATTTATGATGCTTTTAATTTCTTTCTTCTCTCTGCTTCTTTAAAAGCTCAAGTGTGGCAAGTAATACATCATCTTCCCACGGTTTAGGTATAAGATATTTAACACCTATGGCTCTTACTTCTTCCAATGTTCCGGCATCACATAATGAACTAAGCATCAGTATCGTTACATTTGGATCACTTTTTTCTAAGATTTCCGCTGTCTCTATTCCATCAATTCCCGGCATAATGATGTCAAGAATAACAATATCAGGATGAAGTTCCTCATACATCTTTATGCCATCTTCACCGCTTTTTGCATAACCAATCACTTCATATCCGTTTTCCTCGACGAGGTCTTTTATCTGTTTTGAAGCAAATGGTGAATCATCTACTACAATTATAGTTGTTTTGTCCATTTTATGTCCTCCTTTTGACAAAAAATTACTCTGCGACAGTATAATGAATCGAAATTTCTATTTGTCCAAACTCTGTTTCATAAAATAAAATCTCATTCCCTGTTTTACCTTGCTCAACACTTATCTCATCAGTATATAGACATAATGTGGGGACAGTAAGCCTGGAGGAAACCCCCATCTGATTATTTATTTCAGACAATGCCCTGCCACATACAATATTTACATATTCATTTATGTATAATACCTTTTCATCTTCTGAAGGCATCTGTCCACCATTCATATTTCTTATAATGGTGTCAAACATTAACGGAGAAAAACCGCATACTATAGTTGATGCAAAATTCCCCCTTGTGTGTACCATCTCCAAATATTTAAAATCCACTTTTTTAACAACCTTTCTATGCAGTTCCAATGAAATTATCTTTCTTGAAACACTCACAAAAGCATCATTAAAAATTTCTTCAACCTTCACACTAGTCAATGCAATCCCCCTCTCATCAGTCAGTAAACTAATTTTTCAGGAAACGCATCTTGCCATTTGAGCTTGCAGCAGCCTGTTTTTGTTTTTGAACAGTATTTTCCGTTCCGTATAGATTTGACAGATTATTACGCATACTGTTTTTACATTCTTTACAAAATCTGCCTGTCAAAATAGCCTTTCCACATTTCTCACAAGAAATAGTTATACCTGAATCTTTTGAAAATGCAAGCCTTTCTTCTCTTACCCATTTTTTAATCTGCTGAATAGGTACTCCCAGCTCTTCAGATACCACACTCATACTTGCAGTCGGATTTTCATATATATAATCCCTTACCTCAAAAAATTTATCTTCAAGCTTTTTGTTGCATGCAGGACATATAGGTTTTCCTACATATTGAAATAATTTTCCACAGTTTTTGCAATTTCGTACATCCATATCTATTCCCCTCCTTGGTCATCTTTTCCTATGCAGGCACATAGAAAATAAATTTTTTTCACACCTGCTTTTTTTAAAACTTCGGCACATTTACTTATAGTACTGCCTGTCGTATATATATCATCTACAAGTATAACACACCTTAAATCACGATACAACAATTTAGAAGATTCTGAAACAAAAAATGCATCTTTTAAACAGGATATCCTCTGTGCTTCATTAAGATTTTTTAATGCCTCCGTATTTTTTTCTCTCTCGATGTAACCGTCGAGCACAGGAATATTCATTCGTCTGCCTATATCATCAGCAATAACTTTAGCCTGATTATAGCCTCTTTTTCTGTATCTTTCACGATGTATCGGTACTGGTATAAGATACTGTGCTCCTATGTTTTCTATCCACTTTCCATATCTTTTGACAATCTCCCCGGCATAATAGCTTCCGTATTCTCTCCTGCCACCATACTTAAATGCCGCAATTGATTTTTTCATATATCTGTCATATACAAATGCTGCTCTGCCCTGTGTATAAAAATACTCTTTTTTCTTACAATCCTGACAGAACTCTCTTTTACTGTCACCAACCGGTTTGCCACATTTAAAGCAAAACGGCTCTATAACCTTTTCTACTTTATTCCTGCACTTTATACATAATGTGCACTCACTTCCAGCGGGCAGAACATCATCACATACAGGACATCTGCGAGGATAAAGTATATCTAACACACCTTCTGAAAAGCTTTTTAATATATTTTTTATTTCTATTTGTACTCCCCCATTTCTATTATTCGTCTACAAAGTGTTGAATACCTCTTTTGTTCATTAACATTTTTTATCATTTTTCTGACTGTATCAGCACTTCCGACAATAGTTACACATTTTTTTGCTCTGGTCACTGCCGTATATAACAGATTTCTGTTTAAAAGCATTTTCGGTCCTGATATGATTGGAAGAATCACTGCCGGATATTCACTGCCCTGTGATTTATGAATTGTTATCGCATAAGCTAATTCCATCTCATCCATATCACTGAAATTATATTCAACAATTCTTCCCTCTTCATATTCTACATAAACAACCTCCGCCGCTTCAACTATCTGTTTTATTATACCGGTATCACCATTAAACACCCCCGTACCTTCCTCAATAACATCATCAAATCTGTTCTTCTTCTGCCATTTTATCTGATAATTATTTTTTATCTGCATAACCTTATCATTTTCTCTGAAAACAACGCCGTGAAATTCATGCTCACTTTTACCCTGCATTTTCGGATTCATATACGCCTGCAATACTTTATTTAAATTTTCTACTCCAAGCTCGCCCTTTCTCATAGGTGTAAGTACCTGAATATCATAACTTGTGGAATCAACATAAGGCGGAAGATTTTTCATTATAAGCTGGATTGTTACATTTATAACATCCTGACTGTTATTTCTCTCAAGATGAAAGAAATCCATGTTTTTATTGTCAAGGCTTATCTGTTCCCCTGCATTTATCTTATGGGCGTTTGTTACTATCTGGCTCTCCGCAGCCTGCCTGAATATCCTGTTTAACTTTACAACATTGCAAAATCCGGACTTTATCATATCTTTAAGCACATTTCCAGGACCTACCGACGGAAGCTGGTTTACATCACCCACCATTATAAGTCTCGTTCCCGGAACAATCGCTTTTAAAAGTGCATAAAGCATATATATATCGACCATCGAAAACTCATCTACTATTATAACATCTGCCTCAAGAGGTTTCGTTTCATTTCTCTGAAAATGCATACCTCCTTTATCATCCTCCAGTGAACCACCGTCTATCTCAAGCATTCTGTGTATTGTCTGTGCCTCCATGCCAGATGTCTCCGACATTCTTTTTGCAGCTCTCCCCGTAGGTGCCGCCAGCAGTATATCAAATCCCTCACTCTCCATTATCTGTATAATAGTATTTATCGTTGTCGTCTTACCTGTTCCAGGACCTCCGGTAATTATCATAATACCATTTTGTACCGCTTGAAATACGGCATCCTTCTGCATCTTATCAAGCTCTATCCTGTCTTTCTTTTCTATAGCAGATATCTTCTTTTCGAGAACGGCAGGCTTTATCTTATATGGAATATTCAGGTCATGAAGCATTCTTCCACAGTTCATTTCCATATAATAGATATTGCTTTGGTAAAGTATTCTCTCTCCATCACATTCCTCTATTACAAGTTCCTTATTTAGAGTAAGATTATCAAGTTCTCTTTCGACATTATCTTTTTCTATGCCAAGCAGATATGCAGTTTCCTCAATAAGCTCATTTTCTGGAAGATAACAGTGTCCGTTTGAACCAGATTGCTGCAAGACGTACAATATCCCTGCCTTTATCCTGTACTCACTATCCTGATAGAATCCTGCTTTTAATGCTATTGAATCAGCTATCTTAAAACCGATTCCCGTTATATCCTCCGCAAGTTTATACGGATTTTCCTTCATAACTTCATAAATTTTCTCCCCGTAATGCTTATATATCTTTACAGACATATTTACGGATATCCCATACTCCTGAAGAAATATGACAGACTGACGCATCTGTCTTTTATCATTAAACTGTTCTGCGATACTGACAGCCATTTTCATGCTTATACCTTTTATCTCAGCAAGTCTCTCCGGTTCTTTTTCTATGATATCAAAAGTCTTATCTCCAAATCTTCTGACAATCCTTGCTGCAAGTGCTGTACCGATTCCTTTTATCGCACCTGAACCAAGATACTTTTCAACAGCAACTGTACTTTCCGGTTTTTTCGACTCATAACTTTCAACCTGAATCTGTGGACCATAACTTTTATGCACGGTTTCCCTGCCATTTATGACAAGATATTCCCCTTCCGATACAAACGAAAAATATCCTACGCAGCATACTTCATCATCCTCATCCTCTTTTGGTTCCGGATTTGAAAGATAGATAACACTATAACCATTTTCTTCATTTCTGTATGTAATTCTCTCTACATATCCCTCTACCTGTTTCATAATAATCCTCATTTCAAAAGAAAACCGCCACACAAAATGTGCAGCGGCTCATTTTATTCACTCATGAATGTCAATTTTTCTACTTTATGTTGTATGTACCTTTTAATGAATCATATAACTGCTGTGCAAGACCAGTACCACCATTTTCAGTTATAATATTTGCATATTCCTGATTCAATGTATCAGAAAAATACTGCATGTACTCTCCCTGTTCATCCTCATTATCAAGAGTTTTTTTGGACTCCTCAATAATCTTCTGCACAAAATATGATTCAAAATCCTTGCACACTTCCATAAGTTTTTCATCATCCGATGAAGAATTTGTGCTCTTCAATGTATTTTCCAAAGAATCCGCAGACGCAGAACTAAGTTTTGATGAAAACGAATTGTACACTGATGAAACATCTAAAACCGAACTCATATGCCGCCTCCTTACTTTTTATAGAAGATATTACTTTTCACACTAATCCTTATTCTTGCGCATAGCAAGTTTGTGCTAAGCACAAATCTTGTGTGTGAAAATTTTTAATTTTCACACTATGACCTCAAATTATTTGCCTGCTGAAGCATTTCATCTGATGCTGTGATAGCCTTTGAATTCATCTCATATGCACGCTGTGTAACGATCATATCTACCATTTCATCAACAGCCTGTACACTTGAACCTTCAAGATAACCATTCTTTACAATACTTCTCTTAAGATTTGGATCCTGACCTTCTATTCTTGGAGTTCCAGAAGCAGCAGATTCCTTAAAATAACTGTCTCCTTCTTTCTCAAGACCCGCTGGATTGTTATACTGTGCTATTCCGATAGAAACGCCTAAACTCTGTGCATTTCCAGCACTATCCGTATACTTAATATTTCCATACTTATCAAATACAAGATTGCTTGTCTTTATAGTTGAATCAAAAGTAATAGGATTCCCCGTAGAATCAAGTACAGCGTTTCCATCTGATGTACAAAGCGAAAGTCCTCCTGCTGAATTTACAGCAAGCTGGAAATTACCATTTCTTGTATATGAAACACTTCCATCAGGCTGTTCTATCATGAAAAAGCCGTCGCCCTCAATTGCAAAATCAAACTGCCCCTCTGTATGTAACATATTTCCCTGCTTAAAAGATGTTCCAATAGCTGCAACCTTTACACCAAGACCAACCTGTGCTCCTATTGGTTTCTGCTGACCATCTGTGTCAGTAGTTTCTTTCTGAATCGTCTGATATAAAAGCGAGCGAAATTCTGTGGTCTCTTTTTTATAACCGGTAGTATTTATATTTGATAAGTTATTTGATATTGTGTCAAGACTTGTCTGCTGAGCCTTCATACCCGATGCAGCAGTCCAAAGTGATCTCATCATATTGACTCTCCATTTCCGTCACTGTACAGCTTTGTTTTCTGCACAACAACCTGTTTGCGTCATGTATATAAAATACATATACATAAAACAACAACACTATATTTTAAAATTATACCTTACCTACACTTGAAACTGCCTGCTCCAGCAGACTGTCCTGTGTACGAATCATCTTCTGACCGGCTTCATACGCCCTTGTGATAGTTATCATAGAAACCATCTCATCGACAACATTTACATTGGACTGCTCGGTAAATCCCTGAAGGATAGTCGCAGAAGTATCTTTTGTCGTTGCACCGTCAACTGCCGTATACATATTGTCTCCGTATAGTTCAAGATAGTTATAATCACTAAAATCTGTAAGTGTGATGGTATCAACCTGAGTCCCATCAGCAAATATAGCACCGTTCTGCTTTATCGCTATGTCAGTAGAATCCACAGGAACCTGCACATCCCCATTTGCCCCCTGAAGTCTGTTCCCGTCAACATCAACAACATAACCATCACTTGTGATACTGAACTGACCGTTTCGTGTATATTTTATAGAAGAATTTCCATTTGCATCCTCAACTTTAATAGCAAAAAATCCATCTCCCTGAATAGCCATATCATATGTGTTGTCCGTTTCCCTGAGTGAACCCTGATCCCAGTTCATATATGTCTCGCCGAGTGCAACACCCGGATTTGATACACCGATTCCCCTGTCAACAAATGCTTCTGAACCATCTTTTATCTTTGTCATCATAAGATCTGCGAATGATCTGCTAGTAACATTCTCTTCTTTATATCCTACTGTTGCGGAGTTTGCAAGATTGTTTGATATAATATCAAGTCTCTTTTGTTCATTTACCATACCCGTGTAGGCAGTATATAATCCTCTAACCATCTACTATCCCCTTTCCAAAGGAACAAAAAAATACATTTTCTGTCGACGCATCATCTGACTGCGTCATCCTGATATATAATTATATCGTCAAAATCATACTGTATGTTTAGTCATCATCGCGTTTTCCGCTCAAAAATTCAACAAACTTTCCTGTACCAACGGCAACAGCTGTCATCGGTTCTTCTGCTGTCATTGTCGTGATTCCGGTCTTTTCCTCTATGAGTTGTTCAAGACCATATAATAAACTTCCGCCTCCTGTAAGTACAATACCTCTGTCCGATACATCAGCTGCAAGCTCAGGCGGAGTTTTCTCAAGAACACTGTGAACTGCTTCCACGATCTGTGAAGTGATCTCTTTAAGTGCATCAAGTGTCTCATCAGATGTGACAGTGATAGTCTTTGGAAGTCCTGTGACAAGGTTTCTTCCCCTTACATCCATAGTTTCAACTTCAGGACGTTTATATGCAGAACCTATCTTTATCTTTATCTCTTCTGCTGTTCTCTCTCCGATAAGAAGATTGTGATTTTTTCTCATATATCTTACGATGGCATCGTCAAAATTGTCTCCGGCAACTTTTATAGATGTGCTTACAACTGTTCCCCCAAGTGAGATAACAGCTATATCCGCTGTACCTCCACCTATATCAACTATCATGTTTCCACAAGGTTTTGAAATGTCGATTCCTGCACCTATAGCTGCTGCTATAGGTTCTTCGATGATGGCAACTTCTCTTGCGCCGGCTTCATAGGTAGCATCCTCAACCGCTTTCTTCTCAACTTCAGTAACACCACTTGGAACACATACACTGATACGTGGTTTTCTGAAACGGGTCTTTCCACATGATTTCTGAATAAAGTATCTGAGCATTTTCTCTGTAACCGTATAATCAGAAATAACGCCCTGACGGAGAGGACGTACTGCTACTATATTTCCCGGTGTACGGCCAAGCATAAGTCTTGCATCCTCACCGATTGCCTTAATCTTATTTGTATCCCTGTCAAAAGCCACTACTGAGGGCTCCCTTAAAACAACGCCTTTTCCTTTTATATAAACAAGTACATTTGCTGTACCAAGATCTATTCCGATATCGCTACCTACCATCTCTGTTTCTCCTTTCGACACATTTATAACTTTGTTGTAGCAAAATAGCAACTATATTACTATTTTAATTTTCTTCATATTTTTACATATTCCAACTTATTATATACTATTTTTTTTCAATTTGAAAGTCCCTTTTCAATATTAAAATAAAATGTAATATTTTTGTCATTTTTGACTAAATTTGTTATATTGATTATAATCTTTATATATATTTTTTCAGAAATAAGGAGCAATCATATGTCAAATAAGAAAAAAAATAATCATGAACTAACTGTCATAAGCCGCTATCTCGGCCTTATGACCTCAAAATATATCGTATTTGCACTCTTGATAATAACTTATTATCCCATGAACATAATACCGGGATACATACTTTTAGCAGGTATAGTCTTTCCTGTCGCATTAAAATTTGCCACAGACAACGATGATAACCGTAAAAACGATGATGATATCACAAAACTCACGCTCTATCCCACAGCAAAAAAATACAGATTTTCCTCAACAAAATACCGCTGTGAATCATATAATTTTATACTTATGATAATACTCCTTTTTGTCTGGCAGCTCACCTTAAACAAAAACAATGTTTTTAGCTATCCTAAAAATATTATTCCCAGTTTTATACTTATCATATACATCTTATCAAGATTTTTAGGAAATATTATATTCAAGATAAAACTGCATTATGACTTTATGAACATGAATATCTGATATATATAAAACAAAATTGATGCATTAAAAGCCAACTTAATGCATCAATTTGATAGAATTTTTATTTTTAAATTTTATTTTTTTATTTTCACCAAATAATTATCATATAATTATCACATAGATACTCCTGTTGACGCTATAGATGATTCTATGCTGCTCTCTATGTCACTCTCAAAACCGTCAAAATCGAATTCAGTTGCGGCTGATGCTGCTGCCGCCTGCTGTTCTGCCGTACTCTGTGTCTGAGATACATTCGATGTATCTGTTGTTCCAGATGCAGATGCAATATTTGTTTTTCCCTCTGACGCTGCTTTTTCAGTAAAATATTTATAAAGTTCCTGAACTGTTTTATATGTCACTGAACCAGAATCCTCTCCGTTGCTGTCCGCCTCCTCAAGTGCACTTGACATACTCTCAGCCATATTCGCTGCTTCTGTCTGCTCAGCAGAAAGATATGTCTTTAATATCTGTGAAAAACTTGTGAGAGTACTAAGAGATGAGCCATCACTGTCACCTGATGAATTTCCAAGCAATGATGATAAACCCGTAAGTGAGGACGAACCAGTCCCCGTAAGCGATGACGCCTGACTGAGCAGACTTGTCATTCCCGACAGACTGCTGCTGTCACTGTCACTTGAATCCCCCGACAAAGCATTTAACATCGTACTTGTCGAATTGTTATTTATAAGGTACTGGTAATAGGCATCCCTCTCACTCAGACCTGATAATCCTGCTATCGCTGATAATGATGATAAATCTGACATATTTCACCCTCCTGTGCATTGTATCTTATATCTTGGATAAATACTCTAGTACATTTATGTATTATAATATACTATAAGTTTATAATGAAATCGCTGTAACCATATTATATATAATAACATCATTCAGCCAAATCATCAACCAATATGTATGAATTGAAAATTTTAGTCTTAAATACACTTATCCTGTATGCTATAACATCTTTAAATCACTTTTATCTGCAAATACTGAACCAAAAAACTATCTATATCGGCATCCGTCAGACAACATATGCCTGCAACTACATACAATCTACAATCTTCATCTGCACATTCCCGCTCCAATTATTTATCTCCGGCTGATAAAGAATACTTATCTGCTGCCCGAACTTACCCTGCTTCATTTCCTCCCACTCATTTTTTCCATATTTTTCTTCTATTGCGCGTGAAAGACAGTTATCCGCATGAAAATCCACCGCTTCATATAACAGTCCGTCATCTTCAAGTTTTAACTTTGCTATTTGTTTTTCCTTTCCACAGAGATACATTGAACTTATCTTAAGTCTTCCTCTTGCAAATATGGCACTGTCATTTGACTCTCCAAACGGTTCCATATAGTGAAGCTGCTCTACAAGATTCTTTGTTGCTTTTGACAGTTCAAGTTCCATATCAAAACTCACTTTTTCAACAAGCTCCTCATCTGAAAGACCGCACTGCTCATTTAAAGTATCTCTGAATTTCTCAAGATTTTCTTTTGGCAGTGAAAATCCTGCCGCAAGTGCATGACCACCAAATTCAGTGAGTAATTCCTGACAGTTCTGCAATGCCTGCTGCATATGATATCCTGGAATCGAGCGTCCCGAACCTTTAAGCCCCTTCTCTCCATCTGTAAGTATATATGCCGGCCTGTAATATTTCTCCCTTATCCTTCCTGCCACTATACCTGCAACACTCTCATGGCAGTCACTAAGATATATAACAAGCACAGGTCTTTCAAGTGCCTTTGTTTCCTCAATCTGCTTAACAGCCTCATCTGTTGCCTGTGCCGTCAGTTCCTTTCTCTGCTCGTTAAGTGTTATAAGTTCATTTACGAGTCTTACAGCTTCTTTCTCGTCCTCTGTCATAAGCATTTTAAGACCAAGCGCAGCATCGTCAAGCCTTCCTGCCGCATTTATACATGGACCTATGCGAAATCCAAGGTCCCCCGAACTGACATGTTCAGACAGTTCAAGCAGTTCTATCATCTTTCGCATACCAATATTTTTCAGATGTTTAGTGTCATTTAGCATCTTAAGACCATTGCTTACGATAATACGGTTCTCATCAGCAAGCGGTACAACATCACATACGGTTGCGATAGCCGCAAATGGAAGCAGTTCATCTATATATGACTTATCATTTTTCCACTCAAAGATATAACTCATAAGTTTATAGACAACACCTGCACCACAGAGCATATTGCAGGGATAACCGCACTCTTTCTGCTTTGGATCTACCACCGCATCTGCAACCGGAATTATCTCCACACCGTCCTTATCTGGTACTTCATGATGATCTGTAAGGATATATATAATACCAAGCTCTTTTGCCCTATCTGCTGCGCCTACGGCTGATATTCCATTGTCACAGGTAATGATAAGACCGACACCGTCATCTGCTGCCTCATCCACCATATAGTCACGAATACCATAGCCGTCCTTTACCCTGTGCGGAATACGGCAGGACACATCACCGCCAAGCATCCTTATCCCCCTGTAAAGAATATATGACGACATAACGCCGTCAACATCATAATCACCTATAACCCTTATCTTTACTTTATCATTTATCGCACCCACCAAGATATCTGCTGCTTTAGTAAGGTCCTTCATAAGCTCAGGCTTATGCATTTTTTCCATATCAGGAAAAAGATAGGAATCCATCGCACTCCATGAATATAGTCCCCTGTTTACAAGAACTCTCGCAAATATCTCCGAAATATTATATCTTTTTGCAACTGCCGCAGTATCGGCATTACATTTTTTGTACATCCACTGTTTCATTGAAAATCTCCTGTTTT
Organism: Eubacterium sp. MSJ-13; assembly: GCF_018918235.1. Classification (GTDB taxonomy): domain Bacteria; phylum Bacillota; class Clostridia; order Lachnospirales; family Lachnospiraceae; genus Butyribacter. Next base: position 15,580 of record NZ_JAHLQE010000052.1, on the reverse strand, counting down.
GTCTTTTAGGTATTCTCTTAAAATCACCTATAGCTTAACACAAAAACTTCTCCACAACAAGATTACCATAAGCAGCCGACTACACTTTTTCCATCATCTATGATAAAATCATTACTGTTCAAGCAATGATTTCGATTTCAGTCCATGCTAACGATACATAGAACTGAAATCCTGTAAAATTTAGTCACTAATGAATAGCAAGCATACATTCATCATATATGACACGCAACGAAAGGATTTTAATTATGAACTGGCTTAAATACGAATTACACACAAATACACATGATGCCCCTATTATCGGAAATCTCCTGTGTTCTATGGGTATTGACGGATATGAGGTAAAAGACCATGTCCCTCTGACCGAAAAGGAAGAAAAACAGATGTACACTGATATTCCTGCTGATATGGGCGTTGATGACGGAAGTTCAATTCTCACTTTCTACACTGAAGTTCCGGGTGAAGAAAATACGGAATTTTTCAGCACAGGTTCTTCTATCAGGGATGAAGATATGGCTGATGATAAAAAAGAGGTCTTAGAGCCTGAGGTTCTTATCAGGAGATTAAAAAAGAAAATTAAAAAAATAAAGAAATTTACTCATATAAAAATGCCGCAGATAAGTTATTCCATCGAGGATGACAGCCAGTGGAAAGATAAATGGAAAGACAATTTTAAAGCTTTCAGGGTTGCTGATGATATCATTATAAAACCGACATGGGAAGAAACACCTGAGGACGCAGGTGAAAATGACATAATCATGCAGATAGATCCCGGTTCTGCCTTCGGTACAGGTACTCACGAGACAACAAAACTCTGCCTTCTATCCCTTAGAAAATATATCACACCTGAAACCACCCTGCTTGATGCAGGCTGTGGAAGCGGCATCCTTGCGATATGCTCCCTGCTCTGCGGTGCAAGTTCAGCTTTCTGCCTTGACATAGATCCATATGCAGTTGAGGCAACGATTGAAAATGCAGCACTCAATAATATAGAAGAAACACGCATAAAGGCCAAACACCTTAATATACTCGAAGATGCCGAACGTGTCAGAAATGAATTGCAGAAACCTGTTGACATAGCCGTTGCAAATATACTCGCTGATGTAATAATACCACTTTCAGACTGCATTTCAGACTTTATCAAACCTGGTGGGCTTTTTATATCATCAGGAATACTTGCTCAAAAGGCTGACCTTGTTGAAGAAGCACTTCTTAAAAATAATTTTGAAATACTTGAAAAAAACACTCTAGGTGAGTGGGTTTCATTTGTTTGCAGACATAAATAAAAAATATGGCATGTCCCTCTACGAAACATGCCATATTTTTATATAGTCAAGCGGATATTCCCAATCTGCTCTTGCTACTTGTTCATAACTTTTCCAAAAGCCTTATTTAGCTTTCTTAGCAACCTTTCCAGTCTTATTATGTGTTGCTTTCTTAATCGTATACCAGAGTGTACCTGTTATACATACTGATGAGTATGCTCCACAGATGATACCGGCAAGAAGTGGTATAGCAAATTCTCTTACTGAGTCTACTCCGAGTATTGCAAGCATGAATACCATGAAGAATGTTGTAAGTGATGTATTGATACTTCTTGTCAATGTCTGAGTGATACTGTCGTTTACGATCTCAGTAAGTCTTTCATCAGTGATTGATGAGCGTCCGCCGATGTTTTCACGGATACGGTCGAAGATGACGATCGTTGCATTTATTGAGTAACCTACTATAGTAAGCATACATGCGATAAATGTGTTACCTACTGAAATCCTTGCTGCTGCATATACAAGAAGCACTACAAGCACATCATGAAGTAATGCAAGTACAGCACTTCCGGCAAATACGATATCTTTAAATCTGAACCAGATGTAGATAAGCATACAGATTGCTGCTATGATTACCGCAAGTACAGCATCACGCTTCATCTCACCTGATACAGAAGCACTGATACTCTGTATCTGGATATTGCTTTCTTTTATGCTGTATTTCTTTGACAGCTCAGATGTAACATTTGCTCTCTGTTCTTCTGTCAACTCTACTGTCTTTACATTAAGCTCATTTGAACCGGCAACTTCTGATATAACGATATCACTTGAACTGCTGTTCTTAGCAAAGATAGACTCTACTTCTTTTTTAAGGCTTGAATCAATCTTTGTATCTTTTCCAAATGGAATATCATATGTTGTTCCACCGAGGAAATCAAGTCCGTAGTTGAGGATATTTCCTGAAGTTGCTTTATTTACGATAAGGCATACTATACAAGCGATAATAAGTACACTTGAAATAGCGAAGAACTTAACTCTGTTCTGTACAAACTTAATCTGTTTTCTTGGTCTTTCAACACCGAAGTATTTAACATCATCAACACCAAGTGAATACATTGCTTTAAGAATATATTTTGTAACATAAAGTGCTGTAAACATTGAAAGAACGATACCAAGTGCAAGTGTTGTTGCAAAACCTCTTATTGTACCTGAACCTTTTATATAAAGCACGAATGCCGCGATAAGTGTTGTCACATTACCATCAACGATAGCTGAAAGTGCCTTCTCAAAGCCAAGCTTAATACTTGTCTGAACCGACTTTCCTTTCGCAAGTTCCTCTTTGATACGGGTAAATATGATAACATTGGCATCTACCGCCATACCTATGTTCAATATGATACCGGCTACACCCGGAAGTGTAAGTGTTATATTTAATCCGTTGAGTGCCACAAGCATCAATCCAAGATAAAATACAAGTGCTATAGATGCTGCAAGTCCCGGAAGCCTGTAGAATATAAGCATAAATATAACTACAAGTGCAAATCCTATAGCACCTGCAAGTAAACTTGTCTGAATAGCATCCTGACCAAGCTGCGCACCTACTACCTGTGACTGAATCTCTTTAAGTTCTACAGGGAGTGCTCCGATACGGATCATTGAAGCAAGTTCTTCTGCTGACTCATATGTTTCAAAACTTCCTGAGATAACTGCCTTTCCGTCTGTAATCTCAGCCTGAACATTTGGTGCTGAAAGAACTTTTCCATCATATACAATATAAATCTTCTTCTTAGAAGGATATGCTGCTGCTGTAGCATTTGCAAATAATTTTGTACCCTTAGCGTTAAATGTAAGCTGTACAACATATTCCTTATTCTTTGTAACTTCATCCTGCTGTGTACCTGCTTCAGCCTTTTTTATATGCTTTCCTGTACATACTGTCTTTGTGTACTGAGGATTATTGTTTTTGTCAAATGACATGTCATCTTCTGCTACAAAGTCAAGCGACCCCTCTTTACCAAGTGATTTAAGAACATCGTCTGCATTTTCAACACCAGGTATGTCAATCTCAATACGATCATCCCCAACCTGCACTACTGAAGATTCTGTACTGTAAACTTCAGCACGCTGCTGCATCATCTGAATGGTATCTTTCATCTCTGTTGCTGTTGGATTGCCCTTAGTAGCCTCATAAGTAATACTTACACCACCAGCTAAGTCCAAACCAAGTTTAATGTTTTTGGCACTGCCCTTATGTGCACTAGTGATACCAACTAATGTCGTATAAGCACAGAGTCCGATTACTGCTATTATTATAAACAAATGCAGCAATCCTTTTTTCTTGTCCTTCATGCTGTTTTTCTCCTTTAACTTAATACTTATAACATGATTTTGGCGGTTTACCGTACAATAAGCCACGCTAAATTACATTATAACATAGAGCACAACATGATTGCAAACTTTTTAGACCATATTTCCGTAATTTGTGGCTGCATTTTAAACTTCTATTGTCTGCCACTCGCATACACCTTGCCTGCTTCTGCCTTAATGCCTTTGTAATAAAACATTTCATCTATCGTTACAAGCTGATATCCCTTCTTTTTGAGACGCGGTACCAGCTTCTTAACGGCATCTGCAGTACTTGAATACAGATCATGCATAAGAATTATGTCACCATCCTGTACATTTTTACATTCTGCTAAAACCTTTGCAGCATTTCTCCATTTCCAATCATCAGTATCGATGCTCCAATATATCATTGGAATTTTTATGTTCTTTCTCATCAGATCACTTATATTTCCATAAGGCGGTCTTATAAGAGAAGCATGGCATCCTATAACCGACTGCAGAGCCTTATTTGTTTTTGTCATCTCCGCTGAAAGCTGCTTTTTTGTCATCTTGCTCAGATCCTCATGGTCAAATGTATGACTTGCTATCTGATTTCCCATATCGTATGATTCTTTAAGCACCTTACTGTAAGTATTTACTCTGTTTCCAACAACAAAAAATGTAGCTCTTGAATCATATTTTTTCAGTACTTTTAATATCTTTCCCGTAACAGGTGTATATGGTCCATCATCAAATGACAAAGCAATCATAGGCTTATCCTTATCAAGATCCGTCCTTATCCATTTCTTTGTCCCATCTCCCATAGAATTGCTGTCAGCCGGCACAGCAGTCGATGTAGCAGCAGGCTTCTTTTGTTTAGATGAATCCTTTTTTGTTTTGGACTTTGAACTATCCCTCGTCTTACTCTTTTCGCTTACATTTTTATTCGTATAATTTTTTATATTTGAATTATTTTTTCCATTTAATTTTATAATAGCAATAACAAACACAACAAGTATAACAACAAGTGCAATAGCAGCGTTTATAAGTATCATCTTTGTCTTTCTAAGTTCCCGCTCCCTGCGTCTTCTGCTTCTCATTTCCCTGTCTCTATAGCTCTCTATTCTCATTTCATCATTTCGTTTCATAAACTTCCCTGCCTCCACTTATATAATTTCGTAATTCATAATAACACACTTTTTATAATATGTGATTACATTTCTGTTAAGTTTTGCTCTATTATCATGTTCGTGCAAACATACCACCTGTCATTCCTGATACTGCACAGATAAGGCAGTTTATAATCGCACTCATTTCCAGCCTGCCTGTCTTAAATATTATAACTCCCCCCAGCAATAATACTGAAAAATATAAGATTCCTGATGCGATTCCCCACAAAAATCTGTTTTTCTTAAATAATTTTCCTGCAATAAGCCCACCTAATATATTTACAATTATATAGGTACCTATTGTAACTGCACTTATGGCTTTCTCATCATAAGCATACTTCCATATTATTACCGATGATATAAATAATATTACTGCCGTAACAATAAGCTGTGTCAAAAGAATAACAACAATATTTTTAATTATTTTTTCTGCCATGACAAAACTCCTTTTTACTACTGTTCAGACTGCTGAATAATAACCTTTTTTCAATATCTATTCGTTTTGTCACAGTTTTATGTTAAACTTGAGGTAGAAAACTTCATTATCCGCATAAATACAGTATTTGGGAACTATTTGCAAAAAAACAACTATTTTACCAAAAATTTACTATAATTAGGTGAGCCTTGATATGACAAATGGCGTGGGATTATACAAAGTATATTTCCATTGAAAAATTATCCATTTATATTTTCACACAAAAAAGGCAGAAAAATAATTCTGCCTTTTTTGTGTGATGGAGCTTTAGAGAATAATCTGTCCTAATCACTCGTCTTAATATAACGAAGTCGTAATTTTGTTATTTTTTATTTTAGCTCTTACACCACCACTCTGCTGCCAAACTGAAATCCAAGAATTTCCTATGCTGACAGAACAAGTAACTTGCCAATTTTTTTCATCATTTAACTTCCTATAAATCATTAATAATACTTTTGTCCAACTCTTTTTGAATTCTGCTTTTTGTTTCTTTTCTTTTCGTTACAAATTTAATTAAACAAGCTATAGCTATAATTATTCCCACAATAATGAGCAGAAATAAAATAATAGAAAAGCATACACTAATAACACTAAATTTCAAAATTAATCACTCCCCTTTTTTTCCTTTTTGTATGCGGTAATTAAAACTTTTGCACAAGACAAATCAATTTTTTCTTCAATGGCCATTCGTTTAACTAATGAAACAAAAGAACTCTCCTCTTCTTCATCACTTAATTCGATTTTTTGAATTAAACGGTCTAACCTTAATCTCATGGTGGGATAGGTAACATTGTAAATTTTAGCCATTTGTTTTAAAGAACCAGAACATAACATAAAATTTTTGATAAAAGAAATGTCTTCTTCACTCATTTCCTCTAACCATTTAGGTATCAAGCCATCCAATCTAATCATCTCCTCAGATGTATATTAACATTATATTCAATTTTAGTCAATATTTATTTTTAATTTTATTAAAAATAAGTTTAATTTTATTTTCAAGTATATCTATTTAAAGTCATATGATTTTTCCGAATATACCATATTTTCCATTATTGAAAAATTTATGGATAAAACAAACGCAATCTAATGCAAAACAGCCTTGTATGTGATATTATTATAATGGCTGGAAAAACAAGAAATAAAAATACAATTTTATATAATATCTATATTTATACAGCACACTTCAAATATAGATATTCCATATATGCTAAAAGATAATTAAAAATGTGTGCAGAAATGAGGTTATGAAATGAACAATATTACAAAAACTGTAGATTTACATACACATTCAACTTTTTCTGATGGAACATTTTCTCCGGCAGAACTTGTAAAAAAAGCTGTTGAAAAAAAACTTACCGCATTTGCTCTTACTGACCATGATGCAGTCGGCGGTATAGAAAGTGCAATAGCCGCCGTTAAAGAGCAGAATGCCCCAGTGATGTTCGTTCCGGGTACTGAACTTTCGGTAGGCTACAAAGACGGGGATATCCACATAGTCGGTCTTTTTATTGATTACAAAAATCCTGCATTTACAAAGATTTCTGACCTTTTGGTTGCAAGGAGAGTTGAGAGAAATAAGGAAATGGTTGAAAAATTCCGCAATGCTTCAATAAACATGACTTATGAAGATCTTCAGGAGGGAAATCCTGATACCGTTATCACAAGAGCTCATTTTGCAAGATGGCTTATCAGCCATGGCATTGTCAAAAATGCTGCCGAAGCATTTGACAAATATCTTGACACACATTGTCCTTTCTATGTTCCGAGAAAATATATCACTCCTGAGGAAGGTATCGAACTTATACTTGAGTCGGGCGGTGTTCCTATCCTTGCACATCCGCTTCATTATAAACTTGAGGAGCAGGAACTTGAAGCTCTTATAGTGCGTCTTAAAAATGCCGGTCTCAAGGGTATGGAAGCAAAATATTCAAACCATACGGCTCAGGATGAAGCATATGCAAGAAAACTGTGCAACAAATATGGACTTCTGCCAAGCGGCGGTTCTGATTTCCATGGAACTAACAAACCTGCTATAGATATGGGTACAGGTCGTGGCACATTGAGCGTTCCTTTTGAATATCTTGTCGGTATAGCAAAAGCGGCAAAACCCTCAGAGTTTACAAAAAAAGTTTTAGATTTTAATGAAAACTTACAGTAGCTTTATAAACATTTTTATATAAAAACAGCTGTAAATCCACAAATGATATGTGAATTTACAGCTGTTTTGTTGATATAATTATAATACCAGTAAGCCCTCTGCTATTTTTCAAAAGTTTTGATAGACCTTAATATTATTTTTAATATCACTTCTTTGCAGTCTTGATCTCTTCTTCCTGCTTGTCGATTTCTACGATGTTTTCTTTTTTCATAGGGATACGACAGTTTTTGTTGTTTCCAAATTCTACGATAACAACTTCATCCATGATATCTATTACAACACCGAAAAATCCACTTGTTGTAAGAATACTGTCACCTACTGCAAGTGTAGATACAAGAGCATCATGCTCTTTCTGCTGTTTTTTCTGTGGTCTGATAGCAAAGAACCAGAAAATGGCAATGATAGCCGCATATATTACAACCATACTTATTATACTCTGTGTTCCGCTCGCTTTTGTTGCTAAAATTGTTGTCAAATTCATTTTGCTTCCTCCTCAAGCTGTTCTAATTTTTTCTTTTTATATTCTTTAAAACACCCTTTTTCAATGGCGTCACGAATTTCTTCCATCATACTGTTATAAAAATAAAGATTGTGCGTTACCATAAGTCTGAGTCCTAACATTTCTTTTGCTTTCAAAAGATGTCTTATATAAGCCCTGCTGTATTTGCGGCATGTCGGACAATCACAAGTCTCATCAAGTGGTCTGTCATCAAGCTCATACTTTTTATTCATAAGATTCATCTTGCCATGATTTGTATATGCATGACCATGGCGTCCGTTTCTTGCTGGATATACGCAGTCAAAGAAATCAACTCCACGCTCTACTGACTCAAGAATATTTGCAGGAGTTCCAACTCCCATCAAATATGTAGGTTTGTCCTCCGGCAGATATGGAACTGTTTTCTCGATTATATCATACATTTCTGCATGGCTTTCACCTACTGCAAGTCCTCCAAGTGCATAACCGTCAAGATTTAGATCTGATATTCTTTTCGCATGCTCTATTCTTATATCCTCAAAAGTTCCACCTTGATTTATTCCAAAAAGAAGCTGTGACTTATTTATCGTAGTATCAAGTGAATTAAGCCTGTCCATCTCTCTTTTACATCTTTCAAGCCATCTTGTAGTACGGTCAACGGAATTCTGCATATACTGTCTTGTAGCAGGATGTGGCGGACATTCATCAAATGCCATTGCTATAGTAGATGCTATATTTGACTGTATCTGCATACTCTGTTCAGGCCCCATAAATATTTTTCTTCCATCTATATGTGAATTAAAATAAACGCCTTCTTCTTTTATCTTTCTAAGTCCTGCAAGTGAAAAAACCTGAAATCCGCCTGAGTCAGTAAGAATAGGTTTGTCCCAAGTCATAAATTTGTGAAGGCCACCCATTTTTTTAACTATTTCATCACCCGGTCTGACATGAAGATGATAAGTATTACTTAAAACAACCTGTGTTTTCAAATGCTGCAGATCCTCCGTTGAAACTGCTCCTTTCATCGCCCCAACCGTTGCAACATTCATAAAAACAGGTGTCTCTATTGTTCCATGTACTGTTTCAAGACGGCCTCTTTTTGCACTGCCGTCCTTACATAATATCTTATACATAATTTCTCCGTTCTCGCTTATAAGTGTAGTAATCATTTATTGACGCAATAAGGATATTAACACTCCATAAGCCTCTATGTCAACCTTTCCATAATAAACTTCACTATAAAATATATAACTATAAGTGGAAGAATTATCCTAAAGAAAATTCCAATCGCTACTGCACCTAATGTAAGAACAAGCAAAGCGACAACAATAATTATTATGATTCCAAGTAATTTGTCATACCACTTTACAGAAAAATGATGATATCCCTCCCCGGCATCTTCTCCATAATCATCATATGATGCATCTCTGCTGCTCCCACTGTATTCCTCTCTTGCCTGTTTTGTATAAAAATCAGCCATCGGCCCCTTTTCGGCAATAAAACTGTCTATTATCGTTCTCGCGATAAGTCTCGGATCACCCAGTTCTTCAAGCACCTGGCTTTCAGCTTCATCATTATTTTCAATATAATCTTTATAATAACTTATATTTTCATTGATAACGTCAGAAGGTACATTTCCTGCCAGACTCTCCCTAAGTGTGGATAAAAATTCGTTTTTAGTCATATAATTACTCCTTCCGGGCATTATAGTTTAAAAAAATTTTATTGATATAATTTTCTGTTAATATTTTCTTATAAAGGAAAACAACTTTGCAGCACCATGTACTGCAAAGCTGTCTGATAATACTTCTTAATAGGCTCGCTTTTTAGTTAGCTTTTCCAACTGATCCGAAGAGTTCCATCTTCTCTTTTACAGTTGCTTTGATTGCTTCTGCACCAGGAGCAAGGAGTTTACGAGGATCAAATCCTTTTCCTTCTAAGTCCTTACCTTCTTCGATGTACTTACGTGTAGCTTCCTGGAATGCTAACTGACACTCTGTGTTTACATTGATCTTTGCAACACCAAGTGAGATAGCTTTCTTTATCATATCAGCAGGGATTCCTGTACCACCATGAAGAACAAGTGGCATATCTCCTGTCTTAGCCTGAATAGCGTCAAGTGTCTCAAAGCTGAGTCCTTTCCAGTTTGCAGGATATTTACCATGAATGTTTCCGATACCTGCTGCAAGCATTGTAACGCCGAGGTCTGCAACTTTCTTGCACTCGTCAGGATCTGCGCACTCACCGGCACCGATAACTCCGTCTTCTTCTCCACCGATTGAACCAACTTCAGCTTCAAGTGAAAGACCGAGAATGTTACATGTATTTACTAACTCAGTTGTTTTCTGAACATTTTCTTCGATTGGAAGGCTTGAACCATCAAACATGATTGAAGAAAATCCTGCATTGATGCAGGCTTTTGCACCTTCAAATGAACCGTGGTCAAGGTGAAGTGCTACAGGAACTGTGATGTCTAATTCCTCAAGCATTCCATTTACCATACCTACTACTGTTCTATAACCACACATATACTTTCCTGCACCTTCAGATACACCAAGGATAACAGGTGACTGTAATTCCTGTGCTGTCTGTAAAATAGCTTTTGTCCACTCTAAGTTATTGATGTTGAACTGACCTACTGCATACTTACCAGCCTTAGCTTTTGTAAGCATTTCTTTTGCTGAAACTAATCTACTCATTTTAAAATCCTCCATCTTTAGACTTGTCCCTGATGTATAGCAGGAACTTTATTTTCCTAAAGCCTTTCAAACAAGGCTTTCTAGGCTTAACTTCTCTCAATCAGTTTTATTATATACTATTTCTTATAAAAATCAAACCATTTTTTTATATATGGTAACAGTTCAGCCTTATATTTCTCTCTTTCTGCTTTGAAATGTAAGATGCTGCATCTGCTGCCCCCGCCGATACACCTATGCAATACGGAAATATGATATCCTGTCATGAATTTTCCTCTACGATTTCTCTTATTTTTTCGTCTGCTGTCACCTGATATAAAAGTTCCATACATTCTATGCCCGCAGCTTTATCTCCCTGCTCCATCTCAAGCTGCCCCGCCCTGAAAAGTATCGCAAGTGTTGTCTCTGATATCCCTACAGGCAGTTTAAGTTTTTTTACATCTTTTTGTATCTGCTGTGCAGTATATTCAGGACACTCCCTGCCAAGTGCTGTCTCAAGAAAGTTTATCTCACTGTCAGCAGTCTTGCTGTGGCTGAACATATTGCTGTATGTATATAACATCATCGCTTTTTCAGGTTCTTTTTTCTCTACATAATAATATGCGATATTTCTGTAGTAGCGGGCAATATCGGCTCTCGTATATATAAATTTATGAAGTTCTTTTGTCGTTTCCTTAAGTTTTTTAAACTCACCAAGCTGTTTTTCACATTCGGTCTTCTCCCAATAAATATCCATATCAACAGGATTCCACTCTGCTGCCCTGACAAGTTTTTTATATGCCTTGTCAAAATGCATCCTCTCCATATATTTCTTTGCAAGAGAATGATACATACGATGTACAGGATACCTCACCGCCTCGTAATCTCTGGTCTTAAAATAATATTCAAACAGATAAAACTCTAAAATATGATTCGCACACAAAACAGGTTTGTCATCTGTTTTAAGTGAATTTGCTATCTCATCAAGTACTTCTGATGCTTTTTCAAGCTTATTGCTTTTCTGGTATTGTTGAAATAATTTTATATTTTCTTCGATGTTCATAGCGGTGCCTCCTCTTGTTGTGGTTTGTAATTCAGCATGTACAATATTTTAAATGTATTATCAGTATAATCATTTCCAATCTAATTATCAACTTATATATTTGAACCTATTCCCTATACTAAGAAAATTTTCTCAACGTACGATTAATTTCTTTCCACTACACAAAAACAGGAAAGAACCCTACAAATGCAATTCTTTCCTGCTTAATAATCAACTATTCACTTCTATTTATTCTTATTATAAATCTTACTCTCAAATGTTCCGTCTTCAATATTTATAAATCTGATAAAAAGTGACACCTTGTTATCCTCATTTAAGCTGTTCCATACAAGCTCACCAAATTCGTCCATATCATTTGGTATCTCAACAAGTTTTGGCTCTCCCTCAAAACTTGGGAGTGGATTTCCGTCATGCATATATGTATGGATAAATCTTCCCTCGCCTGCTATCGGATTTTCATAGTCAAATGTAAATCTATTGCAGCAGTCAGGATTTCCATTGTTGCTTTTAAGTATAGACATTGAGTAGTCAAATCCGCCATCTTCCACATGAAGGATAGCCGAGATCCTAGGTGTGAAGTTTGGCTCATCGGGCTCAAACTCTCTTGTACATAATGCCTGTTCAAATGTCGAGCCATCCTGCATAAGATCATATACTGTATCTGTCTGGTCACCGTTTGTAACTATAGTGTCATTATCGAGAACTCGGACAGGTGCATATATTATAAGACTTGGGTCTGTAAGTTTTGATGGGTCGAAAGCCTGTGTACGGATTCCGTCACCATCTGTCACAAACACCCTGTTCCTGCTGTTCTCACTTCTTCCCATGATAAAATATGCAATTGCTGCATGCTTTCCATCAGCAGTCTTGCCGACAACAATGCCACGGCCCGGATATGTATTTGAAGCTAACTGATTTTTTAAAGATATTTTTTCCATAAAAACCTCCATTTTCCATATTCATAATATATTTTCAAGATATACTAAAATTTTTCTTACGACTTTTACTTAAGATATTTCCACATTATAAAATAACAACATAGCTTTAGCAATTCCTACATCTTAGTGATGGAACAATCTAAGTCCCGTAAACGCCATAAGTATTCCAAACTCATTACATGCATCGATTACAGACTGGTCATTCTTTGATCCGCCTGCCTGTGCAACATACTTAACGCCGCTCTTGTTTGCACGCTCAATATTGTCGCTGAACGGGATAAATGCATCTGAGCCAAGCGTAACTCCATCAAGATTTTTAATCCACTCTGCACGTTCTTCTCTTGTCATTGGTTCAGGCTTCTTAGTGAAGAACTGTTCCCATTTGCCGTCCGCAAGAACATCCATATAGTCATCTGAGAGATATACATCAATAGTATTATCCCTGTCAGGTTTTCTGATGTCATCCTTAAACGGAAGGTTGAGTGCTTTTGGTGACTGGCGTAAGAACCACTTGTCTGCCTTGTCTCCTGCAAGTCTTGTACAGTGGATGCGTGACTGCTGTCCTGCACCGATTCCGATTGCCTGTCCGTCTTTTACATAACATACTGAATTTGACTGTGTATATTTAAGCACGATATTGGCTATTATCATATCGTTTAATGCGTCCTCTGAGAGTTCTTTCTTCTCTGTCACGATATTTTCAAAAAGTTCTTTCGTTGTCTTGACTGTATTATGTCCCTGCTCAAATGTGATTCCAAATACATCTTTTGTCTCAAGCGGTGCTGCTTCATAGTCAGGGTCAATCTTGATAACACAATAATTTCCACGCTTTTTGCCCTTGAGTATCTCAAGTGCCTCGTCTGAATATGACGGTGCGATGATGCCGTCTGAAACGAGCGTTTTAAGATATTTTGCAGTTGCGACATCACATTCATCCGAAAGTGCCACGAAGTCACCAAAAGATGACATTCTGTCAGCACCTCTCGCTCTTATATAAGCTGTTGCCATAGGAGTAAGTTCTATATCATCATCTACGAAATAAACCTTTTTCATAGTGTCCGTAAGAGGAACATCTATAGCGGCTCCAGCAGGACTTACATGCTTAAATGAAGCTGCGGCAACATGACCTGTAGCTTCTTTTACTTCCTTAACAAGCTGCCAGCTATTAAAAGCATCCAGAAGATTTATATATCCCGGCTTACCGTTTAATACTTCAAATGGAAGGTCACTTCCATCTTTCATAAATACTCTAGCTGGTTTCTGATTTGGGTTACATCCGTACTTTAACTGAATTTCGTTCATTAGTAATCTCCTCTCATAAAAAGACAATAATAATTTGATGAAAATATTACAAAAAAGAAAAAACCGACACTTCTGGGGTCTTTTCTGCCCAGACGGTCGGCTGTCTAACTGTTATACTCCCTGTGGTCACTTCCACTTCCGTCAGTTATATAACTAAGTTCACTTTACCATAATTCTTTTCACTGTGCAACCCCAAATAAAAAATATACAGCAGCTATCACACCATGGTTATATTTATGAATCCGCAAGTTCCTTTTCCTTTATTATCTGCTTCGCCTTTCTCTTTACTTTGCCTTTGAAATGTTCCCTGTCAACCGACAATGCAATTCCCATTTCCGCCATTGTAAATATAACTGCCGAGCCACCATAACTTATAAAAGGAAGTGACACACCTGTATTTGGGAAAATCATCAATACTACAAATATATTAACTATAGTCTGTAATGAAATATGTAATGCTATTCCTGTAACAATAGCTCTTCCAAATACAGTCTCCGCTCTGCTGGCTATCTTAAACAACTGAAAAATAAGATACAAAAACATTCCAAGCAGTACGAACGCTCCCAATATGCCAAGTTCCTCACAGATAACAGCAAATATCATATCATTCTGCGCCTCAGGTATCTTTGAAAGTTTCTGTACACTGTTTCCAAGTCCCTTCCCTGTAAATCCACCTGATGCAACTGCATACAATGCCTGAAGCGGCTGATAGCTTAAACTGTTTGCATACTTTTCAGGAAAGAGCCATGCACCTATTCTCTTATACCTGAAATTTTTAAAACCATTATTTGAATTTACAACACCATAAATATGATGAACTATAAGCACCACAGCGGCTGATGCACTTGTAAATACAACGGCATGTGTCCTGTTAAATGGTGTCATTATAACAGTCATACCAAAAATAATGCCGCATAATATGATAGCAGTAGACAGATTCGAGCTTTTATAACACAAAAATAACATAGACAATCCTGCTGGAATCCATATAAACCATATTATTCTCCATTTTGTCTTATTTTTTGTATACCTTGATATCCTTGTCCCTATCCACAGTATGATAAGTAGTTTTGAAACCTCTGCAACCTGAAGCGACAAAGGTCCGATTTTTATCCATCGCACAGCACCTTTTGCAGATACTGCAAGAGGTGTAAACAATGTACAGGTCATAAGTATTGATAATATGTAGATAATCCATGACATTGATATCTTTTTATTTTGAAATGCCTTTATTTTTTTTAGTCCCGGTATATTTGAAAAACGAAGTACATTGAGATTATTATAATCACAGAACATTGCGATAAACATAACAAAAAAGCCAAGTGCTACATAAGATATCTGTTTTTTAGCAAAATACATACTGTCATAATTATATTTTGGACTAAGGCTGCATCTGTAACTTGATGCACTATATATCATTATTATGCCAAAAGCATTAAGCAGAACCAGAATTATAACTACCTTTATATCTACACGTTCCTGACTATCTATATATGAAGCAAGAGCTCTTCTTGCAGATGGTTTCCTGAGCATATGCATACCCTCCGTAAAAAATAATACCACTATATAATGCTGCTGGGTCAAAAGGTATTTTGACCCTTGCACCATATAATTTAACATATATCACACATAAAGTGCAATATATGGCATCAGATTTAAATACGGCTGTCACATTAACATATTAATCCTCATTTCTGCACATGTTTTTTGTGCATATCAAGTTTGTGTCAAGTGT
>NZ_JAHLQE010000097.1 GCF_018918235.1 Eubacterium sp. MSJ-13 | reverse complement strand
TACACGGTGTGTACGACGAGAAAATGGAAGCAGTATATCGGAAATCCAGCCGAAAGGACTCATTTTGAGAAGATTCCGAGAGTACATTTTTAAAGTATGGAGGAAATTTATGGGATTATCAAACACTCAATATCGTGATATCATGTATAAGTATGACCAATTGAGATTAAAAAATAAACGCCTTGTTGCTTCGAGATATGAAAAACTTTTTGAAAAATTCCCAAAACTAAGGGAAATCCAAAATGAAATCATAAATCTCTCTACCAATCAGGCACGCATGGAACTCTTAAATCCTGATGAAAAGCTTAATGAAGAAACCTATCGTGCCAAAAAAGAAAACCTTATTGCACAAAAAAGGGAATTACTTATAAAGAATGGTTACCCAGCAGATTTTCTCTCACCAGTTTACACCTGTAAAGACTGTAAAGATACCGGATATATAAATAACAAACCATGTCATTGTCTAAAACAGTATGAGATTAAATCTTTATATAAAAACTCAAATCTTGCTGATATACTTGAAAAGGAAAATTTCAATACATTTAATCCTGACTTTTACGACAATAAACATATTATAGAAAATTTATCACTTACAGCAAGAGAAAATATTCTTAGAGTTAAAGATGTATGTCTTGATTTTGTCAAACATTTTGACACTTCATATGACAATCTCATATTTTACGGCGAAACAGGTGTAGGTAAAACCTTTCTTACACACTGCATAGCAAAAGAACTCTTAGACACCTCACATACTGTTGTATACTTGACTTCTTTACAGCTTTTTGATATTTTAGAAAAAAATAAGTTCTACAAAACTGATGAGTATTTAAACAATGAACAAATCTCATATATTCTGAACTGTGAACTGCTCATTATTGATGACTTGGGCACAGAACTTGCAAATGGTTTTACAACTTCTCAGTTGTATTATTTTATAGAAGAAAGACATATGAACCAAAAATCAACAATTATCTCAACCAATCTCTCATTCCAGGAATTGAGAGAAAGGTACAGTGAGCGTATTTTTTCACGGTTTACCGGATATTATAATTTTTATATGATTGCCGGTGACGATATACGCATTAAGATTGCTATCTCTTAACCCGGGAAAATTATTTTATTTTCCTTATCCAAATACATTATGGAGGACAAATTATTATGAAACGACATGACAAATTAGCTGAAACAATCCCTTATGGCACTCTTGGTATTCTCGCCCTTGAGAGCAGTAAAGATATGGGAAAAAGAGTCAATGATTACATTGTTGACTGGAGAAATGACAGAGCTGCAAACCACGCAACTGCTGCTTCATATGCCGGTTACAACAGAGATTCATTTATAATCGACTCTGCCTGCCCTAGATTTGGTTCTGGTGAGGCAAAGGGTATTATCAGGGAGTCAGTTAGAGGTCAGGACTTATATCTCTTGGTAGATGTATGTAATTACAATTTAACTTACACTGTATGCGGTCAGACAAATCATATGTCTCCTGATGATCATTATCAGGATTTAAAGCGCATAATCGCTGCTGTTGGTGGAAAAGCAAGAAGAATAACTGTTATCATGCCATTCTTATATGAAAGCCGCCAGCACAGAAGAAGTGCACGCGAATCTTTAGACTGTGCACTTGCACTTCAGGAACTGACACAGATGGGTGTTGAGAGCATCATCACTTTTGACGCACATGATCCCCGTGTACAGAATGCAATCCCATTAAAGAGTTTTGAGACAGTCCAGCCGACATATCAGTTTATCAAAGCACTTCTCAAAAATGTTGAAGACTTAAAGATTGATACAGAGCACCTTATGGTTATCAGCCCTGATGAAGGAGCTATGGGACGTGCCGTTTACTATGCAAATGTTCTCGGAATCGATATTGGAATGTTCTACAAACGCCGTGACTATAGCAAGATCGTAGACGGCAGAAATCCTATCATTGCACATGAATTTCTCGGTTCAGACCTTAAGGGAAAAGATGTTATAATTATTGATGATATGATTTCATCAGGTGAGAGTATGATAGATGTTGCAACAGAGTTAAAGAGAAGAGAAGCTAACCGTATATTTGTTGCAGCTACATTCGGTCTTTTTACAAACGGAATGGAAAAATTTGATGAGGCTCACGAAAAGGGACTTATCGACAAAGTGCTTACAACAAATCTTGTATACCAGCCTGAAGAAGTACTTAAGAGGGATTACTATATAAGTGTTGATATGAGCAAATATGTAGCACTTCTTATAGACACACTCAATCACGACCAGTCTATCAGTGACCTCTTAAATCCAACAGAGCGTATACAGGCCGTTCTTAAAAAATATGGTCAGATTTAATCACACTAAGATATTTGATATATTTGGGATATCGCACTGACATTATTCAAAATAAAACAGTTTTTTGACAACTGTTTTGTAACTTTAAAAATATTGTTTTCTAAAAACACCGACAAAAAATATCTGTTTTGCCGGTGTTTTTTTAGATTTTGTTTAGAAATAAACACTGATTTTCACAATCACTTCATAAATGAAACACAAAACAAACACATTTCCTCTGTATAATGTACTCATAAACATAAAGGAAGCGGGTGGGAAAACAAAAGTAGAAATTATATTTAATAGTTTTTATTTTTGTCACCTGTTTCGACAAAAACTAAATTAGCTTATTGACTTATGTTTGAGATAGATTCTTTTTCATTTTTTTCATTTGGGTCTGTAGTAGCTCCCTCTGCTGCAGACCAACTCCTTTTTGTACCGTACTTAAATAATTAAGTACACAAATTTTTTTACATTATTTTTTCATGAACTGACAGTGAAAGCTGTCAGTTCAATCCTCTTTTTTCTTTAAAGACAAAAACAGCTCTACCAGTTTGGTAGGGCTGTTTTTGATTCAAGAAGCATCCCCCGCTTTTAGTTTTTAGCTTTCAGCTCGGTCAATTTTATATTAGATGCGATGTTTTGTTTTTCAGCTTTAATTTTCTTCTTTTTAGATGATATAGAGATTTTCACTGATGACTTGATATTCAATGTCTGTTTTGCCCTTATGCCGTGGTCTGCCGTACTTGTAAGGCTAAGACTTCCATCTGTTATATTTACATCTGCACTGGCATGGATACAATCACCGTATGAATTTATACTGATTTTTCCACCCGATATATCTACATTTGCTGATACAGCAGTCTTACCATTTTTTCCCGAACGGCCTGCTGCTATGCCTCTAAAGTCTTCAAACCTTGTATCTGAACTTTTTCTTGTCTTTATGCTTATACTTCCCTTTTTAACAGTTACGCCTGTTCTTCCCTGAATCCCTTTGTCAACGGCATCTACAAGTACACTTCCACCTTCAACGATAACTTTCTGTGATGCCTTTATTCCGGTGTCAGATGAGGTCACTGATATGTCGCCGCCGCTTATTCCTATATTGTCAGCATGTAAACCAGCGTTCTTTGACACGATAAATACATTTCCCGCCGAAATGCTTATATCCTTTTTGCTGTCTATGGCATTTCCATTTGACGATGTATCTTTTACATTAAGACTGCCGCTTCCTGATATTTTTAAGTTTCCATCACTCTTGATAACTGCGTCAGGAGATATCTTCTTACTGCCACTCTTTCCTGTGACCTCAGGAAATGCCGCTGGTCCGGTCAGAACATTTCTTGTTCCCTTCACAAGCTGTATATTAAGACCCGCCGACTTCTTTGTATTATAAATACATGCTGTCTTTGTATTATTCATCGTCACGCCATTTAAACGAAGTGTTACATTCATCTGTCTTTTATTCATAATTATCCTATATGAACCAAAATTGCCTTTTAATGTGTATGTACCATTTTTTGTAATTGTAACAGTCTTACTTTTATTTGATACAACGGCTTTGCCATTTGTCGTTGTGACAGAAGCCTTCCCAGCCTTAACTACCGATGCCTTTTTCTTTGCTGCCGATACACCCTCCATATTAAATGGAGATACTGCCGCCACCGATGACATGAGCACAGCGGCCACTACTGCCGATGTAAAAATCTTTTTGCCATTAAATCTTACCATTTTAAACAATTCTTTTTTTCTCATAATATCCCTCATTTCTATTTTTAAAGCTGTTCTGCCTGCTGCACGATTCTTCCACATACAACCGTAAGATTCCCATTTCTGCATCTTATTGCATCAATGAACTCTTTCTCTTTGCTGTTATCCTTAAATTCTATATAATAATGTAACTGATACATGCTTCCCATATTTACGGTCTTGACATTCTGCATCTCAACTTTTTTCAGATATTTATCAAAAATATCATCAAAAATATCCGTATAATCAAGATTTTCATAGATTGTGATTTTTAATGTTCTCATATTTTCCTCGCCATTAAAAAATGGAACTGCATATATAACAAGCATCACCACAATAACAAACACCGTTATAAATGCGGCATATGTAACATATCCCATACCGGTAGCAAGCCCCACTACCATAGCAAAAAATATATTGCTTATCTCACGGCTTGTTCCCGGTATTGAACGAAATCGCACAAGGCTGAACGCTCCGACAATCGCCACCCCTGTTCCAAGATTTCCATTGACGAGCATTATCACTGTCTGCACCATCGCCGGCAATATGACGAGCGAAACAAAAAAATTTTTTGTTGTCTTTCCCGTAAACGCATAACACAACGCTATCACAAAGCCCAGAACCAGCGAAGCCCCAGTACACTTGACTGCTGTGGCGATGGTCAGCGAATTTGTAGTAAAATTTAAAATCGTATTAAACATAATTCCTCCACCTATGTATATATTCTTTGTGAACTACACATTGACTAACTCCGGCATGCCCCCTGCATCTTCAAGCTAAGTAACTGTGTGTATACTGTTCCATATTTTGAAAAAGAAACGGGATATATCTCACAGTTCTCCAAAAGTTTTATAAGCCAGAACGGATATGCAGCCGAAGCCTTTATCTCAAGCATGACACTATCATCAGTCATAATATTTTTTCCGTAATCTCCATGAGACATATCCAAGTCATCAGTGCGATATCTTATATTAAAGTCAAATGTAATACGAAGATCACTGCCTTTTGGATCAAATAATGCAACCCTGTCATACGCCAGATATACCTTTGGTTCAGGTTTGTAAAACGATAAAACATAATCAAGCTCTCTAAGTATCTGCGTGTCAGCTTTCTCTATGCGCCCCGCAGCCACAGCCGCATATGCCTCTTCAAGCCTCATCGCCGCCCTGCGTTTATAAACGATTCCGTTATACTTTTTCTTCAACTCAAGATAAACCGTATCTCCGCTTTTTATGTTTCCATATCCCCGAAGCCTGATTTTTTCTTTGTAAACAGGTTTTTCTATAGATTCACGAATCATATCATACTGACCGGTATCATAGTAGATATTGTTTATTGTATCAAGACCAAACTCATCTACCTGCATATGCCTGTCAACTTCCTCACGAAACCTTTCATACTTATCCCTCGTCAAAAGATATTTTTTTTCATATCTTTTAAAGGTCATAAGTACATCTTTTCCCACCATATGTATCTCCCCCTGTCCTAAGCCATGCCAAAAACAATCCGCCTTGTTTTTGACACATTTTATTTACACTTTATTATACATAACTTTATATCTAAAAACCATATTTAAAATTATTCTTAAGTAATTCTTAATAATAGGCAGCGGTTATAAATTTTTTTACAATGTCAATCAGTTACCACCGATTAAAACTTTTTTACCTTCAAATGCAAAACCATAATGATGTATATTTTCTTTTTTTATACCAATATTGAATAATTCTGCATCATAGTTCTTTTGATTAATCTGATTTAAAGCAGACTGCACCGTATCCCCAAGTGACTCCTCTTCATCAGGTTCATGCACCTTAAATTCCAAAATGATGGCATCATCCGATGCAGACCGCGGCACAAGCATAACATCATATCTTCCATATCCACTTTCACGATTTGACTTCACCTCATATCGTTCACGCAGTTCAACTAATAGTCCAAGAACAAAACCATGATAAAAACGCTCTGGCTGGCTTCTATGTGATGGTTGTCTTCCCGTATCAAAACTGCTAAATGTCGCAAGTGCCACATCATTCATATAAATATTCATTTCCTTTAGACTTCCTTTCAACAAAGCCTTTATAAAATCATTATAGTTTGCATCAGAACTCTCAAACCATCCCTTAAACATGTTCAAAAACATACTTACCGTTTCAAGATTAGTGATATTTAATTTATACCATGGCTCTAATGTTATTCCACGATAATCAACATCTTCCACCTTCAAATATCCACTGGCAAGCAAAAGACTCCAAATTGCACTTTCATTATAATCCAATTGTTCAAACACAATCTGCTCATCAAAATTTACAGCTATACTATGACCATTTATCAGATCCTCCATCTTTTCTTTTAAATTAACAGATGCTTTTCGTATAAGTTTTCCCACCAGCCCATTTGAACTTGTAGATGCCCAGTATGGGCGAATCTTCTTTTCTTTCAGATAGTTAGTTATCGACCATGGATTATATATATCCCGATGCTCACCAAATGTAAAACCATCATACCATTGTTTTACGATTTGTTTTTTATCTCCCATCCCAAAATCATCTAATGAATCAAAAACTTCTTTTTCGGTAAATCCAAAACATGACGCATACATATCTGAGGTTGTCGTTACAACACTCAAATTATTGAGATCTGAAAAAATACTCTCTTTAGATACTCTCGTTACTCCTGTCATTATTGCACGTTCCAAATATGGATTTGTCTTGAATGTTGAATTAAAAAAATTCCGGATAAAAGATGTAAATTCTTTCCAATAACCATTTATATATGCCTCCTGCATAGGCGTATCATACTCATCCAATAAAATAATAACTTTTTTATCATAGTAACGTGCAAGATATACGCATAATACATTTAACGCTTCTACCGCTTGAACATCACCCATATTTCCAGTTATATTTTTAAATGCCTTTTTTTCATTATCACTCAATATTTTTCCTTCAACCAAATATCTGTTTTCTTCATATAACTTTACGATCTGATTTTTAATCTGCTGTTTTGAATCGTTAAGATTGTCTGATTTTACTGCCGCAAAACTTAAAAACAAAACCGGATATGTCCCTTGAATCTTCCTGTACTTTTCCTCATTCCATATCGAAAGCCCCTCAAATAAATCCCCCCTGTCAGAATATTTATTTGAGAAAAAGCACTCCAGCATACTCATATTTAGAGTTTTTCCAAAACGACGCGGGCGGGTTATCAATGTAATACTGTCTTCATTCTCCCACCATTCTTTTATAAAATCCGTCTTATCAATAAAAAAGCACTTTTTTTCTCTTATTGTATCGAATCCCTGATTTCCTATACTTATTATTTTTCCCATAAACTTACCCACTTTCATTTTCTATAATCATTCTGCATTTTGAGATTTTTATATTATCCCACAATATTTCAGCGTGTATGCTTTTGGCTCATTTAATCATGTCTACTCACAAGTTCTATATTGGAACAACTATATACACTCCATAGGCGTAAATACCTGACTAATATATCAGTACACTATTTGTAATTTTCTGCCTGTGCTTTCCACATTTTTTGATATTGTTCCGATTTTCTAAGCAGTTCCTTATGCACACCCTCGGCACACAGTTCGCCGTCCTTAAATACAAAAATCCTGTCGCAAAAGATACAGCTTGAAAGCCTGTGTGAGATAAAAACTAATGTTTTTTCTGACAGCAATGTGTTAAACTTGCTATATATCTCTGCTTCCGCCATAGGGTCAAGAGCTGAAGTCGGTTCATCCATGATACAAAATGGCGAATCCTTATACAAGGCTTTGGAAATTGCAATCTTCTGTGCTTCTCCACCCGACAGCTCCACTCCACTGTTATCAAAGTCATAATTCATATATGTCCGGATACCATTTTGCATCGCTTTCACACGCTCTCGCATACCCACATTGTCAAGCACCTGTTCAATCTTCCCAATATCTGCCTGATCCGATGATGCTATGTTTTGATCTAATTTTATGGAAAATAATACAAAATCTTGAAAAACGGCAGAGATGAAATCTATATATTCACTAAATGGAATCTTCTGAATGTCAATTCCATTAATCGTGATAGTACCACTCGTCGGACGATACAGACGACACAACAGACGGATACAGGTTGTTTTTCCAGAACCGTTCTCCCCAACGATTCCAATATGCTCGCCCTTTCTTATCTTAAATGAAATATTATGCAATGCCCACTTTTTAGCACCGGGATACCGATAAGAAACATGATTGAATTCAATCTCAAAATCATCATTTTGCATATCCCGTATTAGACTGTCAATGTCGTTCCTGCTTTCTTCTTCCTCCTTTTGCTCTATCACAGCATCCCCATCTCCAGAATCTCTGCTTTGCTCTATAAAATCCATATACTGCTGAAGGAATTTTTTATTTTCACCAAATTCTGCGACCGTCTGAATATTTTCACTGATACCATCAAGAAATTTAGTGATGACACCCACAAATACGACAACCGTACCGATATCAATCACTTTGTACCATGCGAGAGATCCTACAAAAATGTAAGTCACTAAAAGCAATAAAGAGGTCAGTATCGTGTTTTTCACTCTAAACGCTGCCTCCTCGTCGCCCAGTTTTTCCATAAAATCTCTTACTGCATTTTTGGATTTAGTGAACTCACGACCAATTAACTCCTGTTCCTCATAAATTCTGATATCCTTCCCGTATCTATAATTTGGGAATATCTCCTGCCGATAAAAACCGAAAATGCGGTTAATCGGTGCTACCTCACTAAAACGCAAAAATATATTTTTACCATGTTTCATTCCATTTTTGGCAGATAATATAGAAATCCACACAAGAATTCCAACCAGACAAAGTATAACAAACGGAATATAGGTAACATGTACCCGGGCGTGCTTTACCGCATCAAAAACTATTTTTAAAATCTGGACTACTGCCATAAAGATCGTTAAAACACCGGTACACCATTTTTTTATGAGATTAGCCTCGTTTGCCCAACTGTCCCCTCTTTGAAATCTGCTCTGCCTAATATTTTCCAACAAGATTTGAACCTCGCTGCTCTCCAGTCTCGAATACTCCATATCCATCGCACCTTTTGCAAACATCAAATCCTGCTTATATGTCAGCTCCACGATGCATAAATCTATTTTATTTACGAGCAGTGTGACCAATAGATCCACGAAAAAAGTAGTAAGTGCCAATACTCCTGCCATTAAGATGATTTTTTTCATCTCTCTGCCAGCATAAAGCTCATTTATAATCCATCCCATAAACTGAACAACAAGGAAAGGCTGTACTGAAAAAAATACGGAATATGCCAATGTAAAAGGGATTAAGCATGACACCTGTCGATGTATTGTCTTTACCATCTTAATCGTCTCTTTCATAATTTACAATCATACTCCTTTCTGTAATATTTGCTCTGCTCCTGATACATAGTATAATACAGCCCCTTTTTCTCCATCAGGGAATCGTGACTTCCTTCCTCTTCTATTTTGCCGGAATCCAATAAAACAATTTTATCACAGAAATTTGTGCTGGCAAGACGGTGTGAAATAAATACGGATGTCTTTCCCGCACTCAATTCACTATATTGCTGATAGATGCTGTTCTCAGATACCGGATCTAACGCAGCCGTCGGCTCATCGAGGATAAGCAGATTACTGTCTTTGTATATGGATTTTGCTATCATTAAGCGTTGCTGTTCGCCCATAGACAGGTCTGTTGAATCCCTTTTTACCTGAGTATTGATGGAAGTTCCAATCCCCTCAGACAGTATCTCCACTCGCTCCCACAAGTCTACTTTTTTCAGGCACTCAATCACTTTGTTCTTATCTGTCTTTTTCTCTGTTGCAGAAGATACATTCTGTGCAATGCTTACCGGAAGGAGAAGAATCTCCTGAAAGACAGCGGCAAGATACTTAAAATACTCTGTTGAAACGCACTTCGCAATATCGACATCATTTACTAAAATCCTTCCCTTCGTAGGTCTGTATAAACCCGTAAGCAGTTTTACAAATGTAGTTTTCCCAGAACCGTTGCGTCCCACAATGGCTATCTTTTCTCCCGAACGGATAGTCAAATCAATATTTTTTAATACTTCATGTTCTGAGTCGTCATAGCAAAAGCTGACATTCTCAAACCGGACAGACGGTGCCGTACTTAAGACACAGTTACATTCTGCTGTATCTTCTGTTTCTGGCATATCCAGATATTCAAAAAAGTCTTGAAAAAACATAAAAAAACGGTGCAGTTTTGATAAATCTGACATAAAGCTCTGGAGCCATACAGATAATCCCGTCACTACACCAGTCAAAAATAGAAAATCTTCCACCCTAATCTGACCGTTATACACCATAACAATCAAAAAAGCATAGGAAAAAATATTTCTTACGAAAGACAACACATGAACGAAAGAAATGGCGTATGTTCTTCCTCTGCAAATATTTTTTTCTAAGGCAAGTCTGTTTTGAATCGTCTTGTTATAAATTCCATATAATAAATTCTGCATATGATACAGACGGATTTCCCTGCCCGCCCGCGTAGCGACAACTTCCTTTTCTAAATATTTTATCTTTCTATCCTCGTCCGCCATCCGATTCTTTTGCTTCTGTTCCTGTTTGTTTAATCTGTCATGGAAGAAGTAGCCGGCAGTCGCTGTGACCACCGTTATCAAAAAAAGTATCTTCTGATAAGAAAAAATTGTTATTCCGTAAAGTACGAACCCACATAGATTTACCATGCAGGATACTGATACTTTTATAAACTGCTGCCCACCATCATAGATGGCATTCACTGCCTTCTGTCGTTTTTGCTGCCCCTCTGCGCTTTCCACATTCTTATAGTCAGTATGTAATGTCTTTTCATCGACATATTTTAACAAAGTATTAACAAGTACCCGACTATACCATTCCGACCGTCCCTCAAGCCACTCCGATAATGTTTGTATAAGCAGAATCAGTAAATAACCTGTAAACACAATCAAAAGAAAACGAGAAAATATATATTGCTGCGTAATCCCCCTTATAATCATTTTCTGCATAACAAGATTGATATAAGGTGAAACCACCAAAACCGGAATCTGAATCAATGAAAAAATCAACAGCTTTCGATTATTATCCCATACTTTGGACAGAAAAAACTGCAACATTTTCCGCACAGTATATTTTTTCTCCCTATCCATCAATCCACCTCTGTCTTTCTCTCAGATTGCGGATTGTTCTCGCAGACCATTGTCCAGCATATACCATAAGGATCAATCAAGCTGCATCTTATCCCCTGCTCTGACTGTTCAAGTGGAATATTATTCTTTGAACCAGCCTCTGTAAACTTTTTATACAACTCCCTGATCAGATCAGGCTCCTTTACATGGATATCAAATGCAATATTGTCATTGCAGCCGGAAAGCTCGCCTGTTCCCGTAAATACAATAGCCGGAGTATCACCCATTGTCACATAGAACTTACTATCCTCCAGATTAATCTCTAGCTGTGCCGAAAAAACAAAATCTTGAAATTTTGCTTCTATTCCTTGCGGAAAAGAATTCTCCGCCTCTTTAAAACTCTTTTGTGCAAGCACTTTTACATCAAAGCATTGACTGTAAAAGCTAATTGCCTCATTGCATAAACCACCAAATGTTAATTTTACACTTATCATTTTTTCTTCCTCCTTCAATAAACTTTACACACATACACTTATTCGCTTGTCCACAATATATCTCCATGGAACAAATGTAACCCCAATCATTAGAAAAATCAATACTTTGTGCATGAAACGACATTTTTCTGTCAATTTTAGGCAAAAACAGTCTTTCCATTTTCTTTTTCTGCTCCTTTGGACAATACATGCTATCCTATTTTTCAACTATACTTGATTAGTCAAGCGGATATTCGCAATCCGCTTTGCTACTTGCTCATGACAATATTTCTATATATTATCCTTTAGTTCTATTTCGTTTGGCATATTTGAAATAATTTTTTCTACAATGTGTCTTTGAAGATAATAGTGATTTAAGTTACTTTTTGAATATTCTGCTATACTGTCATGCGTCATTTCTATCAATAAATGTGTAAAAAATCTTTCCCAGCTTATGTACTTTTTACATTCAACATATTCCTGTGTGTTCTTCATTATTTCATTTAATTTTTTTGATTCTATTATACCAGATTGTAATATTAAATACTCAAATGATTCAGGCAGCCACAATGTCACCCTGTTTTTTTCAATTGTTTCAAAAAATTCCATACAATCCTCTATTAATGAGCCAAATGCCGCACCATCTGCAACTACAAGTGTATTTTTCGTTGCAGTCTGCTTTACTGTTTCTACAATATTTCCGTTTCCATTTGCACTTATAACACATCTATCTTTAAAAATATTTGAAAAAAACTGATACCCTGAATTGCTATCTTCCGTTATAATATTTTCCACTTCATTTCCTTTTATTATAGGATAATTACTGTATATTTCCTTTAATTCATGATATGACTCTTTTATATCAGTTCTTTTTCCATCTGTAAAAATTTCATATATCTCATGGATACTGTATGGAAGCATTTTTAAAGGTGAGCGAGTCACTAAAACAAAATAATTTCCCGAATTTCTGACATATTCTGCAAATTCTTTTCTTAATACAAAATCATTATTTTCTTCTATAAATATAACTGTATTCTCTAACGAATACAATGCATCTCTCCAATCGCGTCCTACTTCATCTCTAATATATACAAAATATTTTGCATCTGTTGTAACTTTATATCCTGACTGTTTTCCTACTCTCAGATATTCATATAACATATGCAGAAGTGTAGTTTTTCCAGTTGCACTATCACCTTTTATTATTGTTATATTTCTTCTTATCGTAAAATCAAATAAAACCTTTTTACTCCTTACCCTAAATTTATAGCTTCCCTTCATCCAACAATGCCTCCGCTTCAAACAATCCCTCAACATAGTCTTTACGATTATGCACTATTTTACCAGTGTTCATTATTTGAATTTCAAATTCTCCTTCAAAATGCATAATGTGTCTTAAATAAACAACCAAGTCCTTTTTTCTTGCAATTTTCAAAATCCATTTAGCACAATTATTTCCACAATTTGACATATTATAAACAAATGAATCATCCTTTAACATCAATATCAACACTTTCACTCCTCCCGATAATTCCTTAGGAGTGATCGCACCCAGAACCGGACTCTCAATAATATGTGCATTTATTACTTTTGAGCTGTCCACATCTTCTATCATTTCCTTTACAAATGGATCTTCTAACCATTCATCTTCATATACATTATCAAAATATGATGGTGCATCTTTCATATATTCTACCCCAGCATAATACCATATTTTCAACAATTTCTATAACCCCCCTATCGTCTTTTTTATTTTTACTCTATCTGCTTATATTTTTCTCTTAATACACATATTCTATCAAAAATCCTCTTAACTTTGAATATATTTATTTTATCAAAAAAATCCAGCTTACATATCATTTTAATGGTACATGGCATATACCACCAATGATTTTAAGCCGGATTTTCTATTTTATTTATTTTTTATTATACTGCAGTTTTTTATCAATCTTTGCAAATCTTATACCATTGTACTTAGTACACTTCATACAATATCACATAAACAATATATATATCTACATTTTTTCTACGCCAAGTGTTACTTTCTCGCCATTGATGTTCCACTCTTTTGTGAATCCAACAGCTCCGTCATACTTAGTTTCATTTGCAAGTACCTCTGACTTAATCTGCTCCTCGTTTTTCTTTACGATGTCAGCTATCTTGTCATTGTCCTGCATTGATACACGGATATGGTCCATTACCTCAAATCCTGCGTCTTTACGCATTGTCTGGATTTTACTGATAACCTCGCGTACAAATCCCTCCTCGATAAGTTCAGGCGTAAGATTTGTGTCGAGTACGACTGTTATTCCGTGGTCTGTATCTGAAATGTAACCTTCCATCTGTGCTGCTTCGATGAGAAGGTCATCTTTTTCAAGCACTTCCTCGTTTCCGTCAACTGTGATAGTAAGGTTTCCTTTTTCGTTGATCTCTGCCATTGCTTTCTGACCGTCAAGTCCTGCAAGGATTTCCTTGACATTGTTTATCTGTTTTCCAAATCTGCGGCCGAGTGTCTTAAGCTGTGGCTTGAAGCTGTATGTTGTAAGTTCGCTTACATCCTGTGTGAGTACGGCTTCTTTGACATTAAGCTCATCCTTGATAATATCCATATAGAACTCTGAAAGCTCTGCATCAGCTTTAACATACATCTTTCCGATTGGCTGACGGTTCTTGATGTTTGCTGTGTTACGGCAGGCACGACCAATTACTACGGCTTCAAGTACAGTTTCCATATCTTCTTCAAGTTTCTTGTCGATATGAGCCTCGTTTACCTCAGGGAAATCACAGAGGTGTACGCTTTCAGGTGCATTTGCATCAATAGTGCATACAAGGTTTCTGTAAATATCCTCTGTCATAAATGGAATCATAGGTGCTGCTGCCTTTGAGATTGTTACAAGTGCAGTGTAAAGTGTCATGTAAGCATTTATCTTGTCCTGCTCCATACCCTTTGCCCAGAATCTCTCACGGCAGCGTCTTACATACCAGTTACTCATCTCGTCAACAAAGCTCTGAAGTGCTTTTGCTGTCTCAGGGATGCGGTATGCTGCAAGGTTCTCATCTACTTCTTTGACAGTGCTGTTAAGTCTTGATAAGAGCCATTTATCCATTACTGAAAGTTTGTCATAGTCAAGTGTATATTTTGTTGCATCGAACTCATCAATATTTGCATAGAGTACAAAGAACGCATATGTGTTCCACAATGTACCCATGAATTTGCGCTGTCCCTCCTGAACTGCCTTACCGTGGAAACGGTTTGGAAGCCAAGGAGCACTATTGATATAGAAATACCAGCGGATAGCGTCAGCACCGTATTTGTCAAGTGCCTCAAACGGATCTACCGCATTTCCTTTTGACTTACTCATCTTCTGTCCGTTCTCGTCCTGAACATGACCAAGCACGATAACATTCTCATAAGGAGCTTTGTTAAACAAAAGTGTTGACTCTGCCATAAGTGAATAGAACCATCCTCTTGTCTGGTCTACTGCCTCAGAGATAAACTGTGCAGGGAACTGAGCCTCAAACAAGTCCTTATTTTCAAATGGATAGTGATGCTGTGCAAATGGCATTGCTCCTGAATCGAACCAGCAGTCGATAACTTCCGGTACTCTCTTCATTGTCTTGCCACAGTCAGGGCACTTAAATGTTACAGCGTCAATATAAGGTCTGTGAAGTTCAACTTTTGCATCGTCAGGATTTCCACTTCGCTCTGCGAGTTCTTTGCGGCTTCCGATAGATTCCTGATGGCCGCAGCCCTCACACTCCCAGATATTGAGTGGTGTCCCCCAATAACGGTTACGGGAAATTCCCCAGTCCTGAATATTTTCAAGCCAGTTTCCGAAACGGCCTTTACCGATTGAATCAGGAATCCAGTTTACAGTGTTGTTGTTGCGTACAAGGTCATCTCTTACCTCTGTCATCTTGATAAACCATGATTCTCTTGCATAGTAGATAAGCGGTGTATCACATCTCCAGCAATGAGGATAATCATGCTCAAACTTAGGTGCTGCAAAAAGCTGTTTCTTTGCATCGAGGTCTTTTAACACCTCTGGGTCTGCTTTCTTTACGAAAAGACCTGCGAATGGTGTCTCCTCTGTCATCTCACCTTTTCCGTTTACGAACTGCACAAATGGAAGGTCATAGTTGCGTCCTACATTTGCATCGTCCTCACCAAATGCAGGTGCGATATGAACGATACCTGTACCGTCTGACATAGTTACATATGTGTCACCTGTAACAAAGAATCCCTTTTTGTGCTGTTTGTCTGCACACTCTTTTGCACAAGCGTAAAGCGGCTCATACTCTTTATATTCAAGCTCTTTACCTGCAAATGTCTCAAGAACTTCGTACGCTTTTACGCCGTTCTCCTCGTCAGCAAGCTTGCCGAGTACATTGTCGAGAAGTGCCTGTGCCATATAATATGTGTAACCGTCTGCTGCCTTTACCTTGCAATATGTCTCATCAGGATTTACACAGAGGGCAACATTTGATGGAAGTGTCCAAGGTGTTGTCGTCCATGCAAGGAAATATGCATCCTCATCTTTAACCTTGAAGCGGACTACTGCTGAACGCTCTTTTACAAGCTTGTAACCCTGTGCAACTTCCTGTGATGAAAGAGGAGTTCCACAACGAGGGCAGTAAGGAACTATCTTAAATCCTTTATATAAAAGTTTCTTGTTCCAGATTTCTTTTAATGCCCACCATTCTGACTCGATAAAGTTGTCATCGTATGTTACATATGGATTGTCCATATCAGCCCAGAAACCTACCGTACCTGAGAAATCTTCCCACATACCTTTATATTTCCAAACTGACTCTTTACACTTCTTGATGAATGGCTCCATACCATACTCTTCAATCTGCTCTTTGCCGTCAAGACCGAGCATCTTTTCAACTTCAAGCTCTACAGGAAGACCATGCGTATCCCATCCGGCTTTACGGGGAACCATATATCCTTTCATAGTCTTATATCTTGGAATCATATCTTTGATGACACGCGTAAGCACATGACCGATATGAGGTTTTCCGTTTGCTGTAGGAGGTCCGTCATAAAATGTATAAGTAGGGCATCCCTCTCTTGCTTTCATTGATTTTTCAAAAATCTGCTGGTTACGCCAGAATTTGCCGACATTTTTCTCTCTGTCAACGAAATTTAAGTCTGTTGAAACTTTTTCGTACATAATAATTTTCCTTTCTTAAATAAATAAACTTCAAAGAGTCGCTTGCGACTCTTTCGCGCTTGAGCGGAATACGTAGCATTTATTTCCTTTCCGCGAAATGCGCATCCTCACGGAGTGTTTTTTAATGTTATAGGAAACAAAAAGTTTCCTATAACATTAAAAAAGCTCTCATCCCCAAACAGGATGAAAGCATAAACTATCATTAACCACCTATTCTGATGTACATCGTCTGCTCTAAATCCACTGCTGTTCACACATATAATATGACAACAATCAAAATCCTATACAGACAGGATACATGACCTATATAACGGTAGGGACCGGCTCAGTGTACTCAAACATTTTCCACCTGCAACTCAGGAGTGATATTCCCAGTTTGTCAGATATCCGGTTCGCACCATCCCGGACTCACTGTACTCTTTCCCAAAAAGGTACTGTCTCCGTCTTAGTCTTTAACATATGTGTTCATTTTATATTGCATTTTTCAAAAAGTCAAGAGTCAGTATTTTTGGTTCCGAAAATATCTGTTATTTACCTTTTATAAGAACCTCATTGCCTCTAAACGCAAAACCGTAATGATGGATGTTTTCTTGTTTTACTCCTCTTTTTATCAGCTCTGCATCGTAATTTTTTTCTTCTATCTGTTTTAATGCC
>NZ_JAHLQE010000032.1 GCF_018918235.1 Eubacterium sp. MSJ-13 | reverse complement strand
ACCCCCACTTATTGCTCTACGCAATAGAAGTGGGGGACTTACTTGATAGTGTTAAATCAAGAATGTAGCTTCATTTCAGCGTTCAAATTCTTCATTCTATTACAGAGTCAGAATATTTACTCTTTTACCCCACCAAGCGTAACACCTGAAATAATAAACTTTGAAAGTAACAGATATACGATTACGATAGGTACTATTGCTACTGTTATCATCATATAGATCTTACCCATATCAAAGTTCATATAATCTGCTCCACGAAGTGTTGCAATAAGAATAGGTACTGTCATCTTCTGTTTTGACTGGATTACTAAAGCTGGTATGAAATAGTTATTCCATGAACCAACAAATGTAAATATTGCCTGAACTGCAATTGCCGGTTTCATTATCGGTAAAACTATTCTATTAAATGTCCTGAATTCTCCTGAACCATCAATTCTTGCTGCTTCCACAAGTGAAATAGGAAGTGACGATTGTAAATAACTATACATAAAATAGAATACTGCCGGTGATGCAATTGATGGAATTATAAGTGGTGTCCATGAATCGTACATTCCCATGTTAGTCACTAATCTTAAAAATCCCATTGCAGTTACCTGTGTCGGCATAACAAGTATTGCCATAATGAATGTAAATGCAACCTTTTTTAATTTAAAATTATATGCATAAAGTCCATATGCTGTCAACGATGAGAAATATGTACATATAGCGGCTGAAGCTGCCGATATAAATAAACTGTTCAGTATTCCTCGTATCATTGGAAAACTTCCATCATTCATTACCTTTTTAAGGTTGTCAAGAAAATGTGTTCCCGGAAGTGCTGAAAAACCTTTCTGTAATTCTGAATGTGAACGTGTTGCATTAACTATCAGTATGTAGAAGAAGAACAAGCACAAAAATGCTAATATCAGTAATACTATATGGGCAAAAATACTTCTAAATCTATTATGTCCTTTTTTCATTTATAACAACCCCTTTCTTCTTCTGCGTTTTTCTGCTCTTGCCGCTGCCTTTGAACCATCAGGATCATTGTCATTTGTTATCTTATATACAATAAAACATAATATCGCACTTACTATAAACAAATATACTGATAATGCACCTGCCATTCCATAGTTCTTACTCTTCAAATGGTTATTAAGGAACATTATAAGTGTCATTGATGATCTGTCAGGATTTCCCTGTCCATTTGTAAGTATCTGTGGTACATCAAACATCTGAAGTCCGCCTATAATAGATGTTACCAGTGTGTATGCAAGAATAGGTCTTATCATAGGAAGTGTAATATAGAAAAATCTCTGTATACTATTACATCCATCAAGATCACAAGCTTCAAAAATTTCCATGCTTATTCCATTTATTGCAGCTATAAGCATAATTGTTGTATTACCAAACCACATAAGGAAATTCATAAATCCTATAAGCGATCTCGTTCCAAATATCGAACCTAAAAAGTCAATAGGCTGTTTAATAAATCCTGCCGACATCATTATCGAATTTACAGGTCCGTTTGTAGAAAAAAGTGTAAAAAACAGCATTGCAAATGCTGATGCCATTATCAGATTTGGAAGATAGATAACTACCTTGAAAAACTGCTTTCCACGAATCTTTAAACGAATGTCAGTAAACCAGTTTGCCAATAGAAGTGCAAAAACAATCTGTGGAATAAATCCTATAACCCACATTATAAGCGTATTTTTTCCATATGCAAACATATCTGATTTAAGAAGACTGACATAGTTTTTCATTCCTACAAAATTAGGTCCGACTTCTTTTATTCCCGTACGATAATATTCAAAAAAGCTGTATCTTATCGTATCTATCAGCGGTATTAATGAAAATATGATATAAGTTATAAAAAATGGCAGTATAAATATATATCCCCACTTAGCATAACTTACGCTCTTTTTCTTCTTTTTCATAATCCCACTCCTTTCTAAATTATTCTTGTAAAATTCGGAGTATTTTCAGCTTTCATTATAATAAAATTATTTTTTGTTTATTACAGGGTTTAGTCATTAAATATATGACTAAACCCTGCATTTTATCATAATTTTCTGACAAATATCATAATCTCGTTAAAATCTCCCAGTCAAGATATTTTAATTTTCCCAGTTTACAGTCTTAACATCTGCATAACGCTCTTTGATTGCTGTTTCAAAGTTTGTTTTTGCCTTATCATAATCAACTTTTCCCTGTAAATAATCACTAAATGAATTCTGAATAAGTTCTACACAACCCTGATCGTATGATGACAATGGTGCAATCTGTATATTCTCTGCAACAGGTGCAAAATACTTAAACGGATTCTGACCACCGAGGAATTTAGAAGCATATTTAGCATCATCCTGTGCAGCTTCTTTCATTCCTGATTTTGTATTTGTAAAGTCAGAATATTTTTCTGAAATCTTTAAAAGGTTATCTTTATTTGCTGTAAGAGCAAGTATAATGTCTTTTGCATGCTCTGGATTATCTGTT
Organism: Eubacterium sp. MSJ-13; assembly: GCF_018918235.1. Classification (GTDB taxonomy): domain Bacteria; phylum Bacillota; class Clostridia; order Lachnospirales; family Lachnospiraceae; genus Butyribacter. The sequence continues at coordinate 23,009 of NZ_JAHLQE010000032.1, read as the reverse complement.
CCTGTTGCAGCATGTATGTAAGAGCCGCCCCAGTTATATTCCTGTGTTGGATTTGTAACAGCCCATTCTCCTGCTTTTCCATCCCAGTTTGGCTTTAATGTAAAATCAATACCCCATGCAGGGAAGAGGAATGCAAATACCTTAGATTTTGAACTCATAGACTTATTCCAGTCATCATTCCACTGTCCTTTAACAGTCTTATCAAGATATCCTGCATCAAGCCATTCTTTTGAATCTTTTACCCAGTCTGTAATCTTTGAATCTACATCTACTGCAACATCTGCTGAATCTCCTGGTGTAACCCATGACTTTGAAATGCTGTTTCCATATAAACGGAATGTGTCAGCATATGAAGCAAATGTATAATATCCTTTAGCTTTTAACTGTGCTGCTGATTTTTTAAGTGTATCCCAGTCTTTAACTTTCTCTCCAACCTTTTTAGGATCATCTGTTCCAAATACATCTTTTGCAATATCCCTTCTATATACAAGAGTACCTGGACAGCACTGCCATGTAGAACCTCTCATAACTCCATCGCTGTCTGATGCTGTGGTCTTGGTAAAGTCATACTGGTCAGCAAACTCCTTGTCTGTATCAATTCCAAGATCCTGTAAAGGCATTGCAACATCGGCATCTTTATCTGTATACTTAAATACATAATCTGTTTCTGAAAGGAAAATATCAACCTTGTCATCTGCTGATGCATCAGCCTGTCTTCCAAGTGCTTCGTCAAGTTTCTGCTGATATACACCATCCTGATTAGGATTGATGATCCAATGGATTTCACAGCCATCCTTAAGTTTTGTTACTGTTCCGTCTTTTGATGTTGATTCAACATTCGGATAAACCGCTTCTAATCTCTGACGAAATTCATCATTCCATGAATAGATATTGATTATTTTTCCTTCTTCCTGTTTCTCTGACTTATTGTTGTTTGAAGCAGTTCCACCATCTGTGCTGCTTCCGCATCCTGCAAGCATTGTCACACTCATTGCTGATGCAAGTACCAAACTTAAAAATTTGCGTTTCATTTCTCATTCCTCCTAATTGAATATATCAATCGTCCGACATGTTTTTATGTCATCTCTCATTTACAAGTCATATTTTAATCTTTTATCCTTGAACATTATACTAAATCACTTGTAAAAATAGCAGATTCATGTCATAATATCAAATAATAACACTATTATATCAAATTTTAACATTATTTTTAGGAGGAAAATTATGTCATTATCAGAAGAATGGGTGAATGCTGAGTTTTCAAATAGTGAGCTTGAAGTACTTCACCGCGCACCTGATGTAGAATATTCTTTTTATAATTCAGTTAAAACTGGTGATATGGATGCAGTTATTGAAAACTGCAAAGAAGACGCCTTTATACATCTTGAAGGGACGGGGGTTCTTTCTCAAAATCCTCTTACAAATATTAAATATCATTTTGTTGTAACTACAGCTCTTATCACAAGATACTGTATCGACGGAGGTCTTGAAGCTGAACAGGCATACCGACTAAGCGATTTTTACATATTAAAGATGGATTCTTGCACTACTATACGACAAGTTGCTGATCTACATCATGAAATGGCAAAAGATTTTACTGGAAAAATGGTTCTCTTAAAGAAAAGCTCAATCCTTTCAAAGCCTGTAATGCAGTGTGTAGACTATATCTACAGCCACATAAAAGAACGAATAACCATAGCAACACTTGCCGATTACACAGGACTTTCAGAAAACTATCTTTCACGAGTGTTCAAACAGAACCTTGGAGTTTCAATAAGTGATTACATACGCGAAAAAAAGATTGAAAAAGCAACACATCTTCTCCGATACTCAGACAAAGCTCTGGTGGATATAGCAGCCTACCTTTCTTTTTCATCACAAAGCCACTTTATCAAAACTTTTGAAAATTTCATGGGTATCACACCCAAAAAATACCGAGATAAATACTATAAGTCAATGTGGTAACTATTTTATACAATCATTTTTAAATATAACAAAAAGAGAAAATTGTATTGTCAAGCGGATATCCGCAATCCGCCTTTCTACTTGCTCATAACACTATTAGCTGCTATCACATAGCTGCTCAGCATACATATCAGAAGGGGTTTGTACCCCTCCTGATACAAGGAAGTCCCCCACTTATTGCTCTACGCAATAGAAGTGTGGGACTTCCTTGATAGTGTTAAACAACAATTTTCTCTTTTTATAAATTCCAGATTATTTTCTTACTATTTTATAAAGATATCAATTTCATGACATTGTTCTAAAGACATTTCTTCAATCATTTTTTTCATTATTATCACTTTTTTATCATCAATACACTCAATCTTCTTCCCATCACATTCGGCATTTATTACTGTACTATATTTTCCATTGCTTTCCTGTAATTTTTCTTTATCTGCATGAATGATCACTTTTATAGTTCTTCCAGCAAATTTAAGTTTTATCGCTGCCTTGCCATCTTCACCAAACTGTTCAGGAAGCAGTGCAGGCTTTATTGAAAGATTTCCAAGTTCCCCTTTTACTCCAAAAACTTCTGTTATCATTGTAAGCATATACCAGCTTGCCGCACCTGTAAGGTATGCATATAATCCACGCCCATCATTATCAAAATATTCAGGTATTCCCGGATACATTACACTATTTTCAAAATCCATAGCACTTTCGAGAAGATTTTTTAGCACCTTATATCCTTCTCTTATAAATCCTCTCTTATATAATGCATTTGCATACATAACCGCCATATGCGAAAATACTGCACCATTTTCTTTTTCTCCATATGCAAATCCAAACATTCTTCCCAGATCAAACTTTTCTTCTCTAAAGTCAGTGTTTAAACGATATCCTCCTGCCTTCTTATCATAAAGATATTTGTCAGCACTGTTACATATTGCTCTTATCTGATTTTCGCTGGCTGTTCCACTCATTATTGCAAATACCTGACTTGTCAACATCATGCGAACATCATCTTTTTTGTAATGCTCTACTTTTTTTCCATGATTATCATAATATCCATTAAACCAGCCTGTTTCAGCATCTTCCTTTATCCATTCATTTTCACTGATATTTTTCATAAGCCATTGTGCTTTTTCTTCAAGATTTTCACTTATCTGACTTATTTTTAGTACAATACTCTCACCGCTTATATTATGGCTGCAAAGCGAAATGTATTCTTTCAGAAGACTCTGTTTTTTATGTACACTTTCATAAAGTTCACTACCTGACTCAAATAAACATTTCATTTCTTTTGCCATCTCAATACGGCATATTCCTGTTTTTTCCTCAAGTTTTCTAAGATAATATGCTATATCTTTTAAGTTTCCTGCATAGGCACATGTAAATGCAACACTCTCGCCTCTCTCCCATGCCATGTCAAGTGCATCATTCCAGTCAGCACCATGAAGCCGCATTTCATTATGCTCACCTACATCATAAAACGCACAGAGATTTTGCAAAAGTATATGCTCAATAACAGTCCCAAAATAGTCTGCCCCGCCACTTGTCTTCTGTCTGTTTCCATACTTATTATCCCAATCATCGTCATGTGCTGTTCCTCTTAATGACTGTCTGTCTTTAAAATATGAAACCTTATCAAGAAGTATGTCAAGATCGCCCGTCTGGTCTATATAAAGTTTTGTCGTAACAAACGGCCAATATGCATGGTCCATCCATACACGAGTTATATTATTTCTATCTGCTATAAATTCGCCATATCCACTTCCTATGATTGTTGCATTTGTTCCATCTATTCTCACACCGCCATAGTTTGAAACTATCATTTTGCGAACCATATCAGGTTCCATAACTAACAATGCAAGGCAGTCCTGCCAAAGATCTCTCCAGCCTCTCCCTCCTTTTCCATAATCATGATATGGAAGGAATGAACACCCGTAAATTCTTCTGAGTATCGGTTGGAAACATATCCATTTAAGATAATTATCGATTTTTTCATTATTCATTTCAAAGTCAATGTTTACCTTATCTGTCCAGTGTTTTTTTGTTTTTTGAAAACTCTTTAATACATCTTCCCTGTTTCTGTATAATGATGTTATTTTTTCTATTTTATCATTTTCTTCTGTTATCCCTGCAACAACAATATAACCTGTTTTTTCGCCTGACTTTAATTCGATTTTTTCAAATGCAAACGCTCCTGCTGCCTCTTTTCCCTGAATTTCACTTCCCGGTTTCACACCTTCTATTTCCTTGCGCACAGCCTCAGGTATAAGAAAACTTCCACCCTCACCAATAAACATCTGATTAGTCGGATAAAACTCTTTAGGTTTGCTGCCATCTTCTTTTGAACCATATACAAAATATACTGTATCGTTTTTTCTATGACCTCTTTCGTCAAATGATAAAATAGGTGATACTTCAATTCCATAATCTTTTGTATAAATTCTGTGTAAAAGTGAGGTTACATGCCTGTGATCTCTGAGATTATCCGCACTTCTTCCATAAACTGGAAACGCTGCAATTGGTGTCACATTCATATTTTTATCTGATATATTTTCTAATGTCACATACATTATCTCAATATTTTCATCAGCAGGTACGAATGATAACACTTCTGATTTTAAACCATATTTTTTTGAAGTCCTTGTGAGTTTCTGCCACATAAATCCAGCTTCCAGTCTGCTGTCATCCTGAGTATCTGAAAATCTCTCAGCCTCCTGTATTGCCGAAGCCCCTGAAACAGACCATATATCTTTGCCATTTATACGACACCAGAAGTTTCTTCCATTTTTATTATTATGTAAATTTTCTATACTCACAGGCTCAAATAAAAAATGATTTTGATCTGTTTTTGAGTCCCCTGAAAGTGTTGGTGTTATACTTGATTTCAATCCTTTTTCTCCTGCCAGTGGAAGATAAAGCCCACTGTAATTTTCAGGATTTTCAATAACAAATGTTCCATTATTATCAATAAATTTTATTTTTTCCATTTATAATTTCCCCCTGCTGCTTTTATGACATGATAAGTTCTATTTCTGTATTTTCAGTAAGCATATCCTGTGTCACATAACTGCAGTCTACTTCTTTTCCATTTACAATCATTTTTTTGCATCCACTCTCAGCATGGTTAGGATTTTTAACAACTATATGAAGTCTGCATCCTCTAAAACTCTTTGAGATTTCAAACTTATCCCATTCCTTCGGTATTGAAGGTTCAATATGAAGTCCTTCAAAATCAGGACGCATTCCAAGTATGCCCTCTACACATCCAACCATAACAGTTGACGCAGTTCCCGTAAGCCAGTGAACATGAGACCTGCCAAAATAAGGACTTGCTTTTCCTTCCGTAAACTGACCATAACAGTATGGCTCAAGCACTCTTATTTCTGCTCTGTCATTTTGTGCTGCTGGTGAATTTTCCATAAAATATTCAAAAGCCCTGTCACCATGTTTCAACAATGCCTCAGCAAGTATAAGCCATCCCTGTGATTGTGAAAAAATTCCTGAATTTTCTTTTGTTCCTGCATTATAAATAACAGCCAATGCCCCCGGAAATGCCTCTGCATGAAATGGCGGATCCATAAGAACTGCACCATATTCTGTATTTAATCTGTCATGTACACTATTCATTATCGTTTCTACCTGCTTATCATCGGCAACTTTACTTATTACAGCCCAGCTCTGTGGATTAAGCCACATATTAGCTTCTTTGTCAGTGCGTTTTCCAATAACTCTTCCATCTTCTGTAAATCCTCTTATAAAACGGTCCTCATCAAAGCAAAGCTCCTGAATAAGTTTTCCAAGTTCTTTCTGTTTCTCATCAAGATATCTTACATATTCATCATCCTTCTTATATTCAGCAAATTTTCCAAGTATTGTCATTGCGTAGTAATACTGCATTGCAACAAATGAAGATTCACCATCTTTTCCAAGTCTTAAACAGTCATTCCAGTCTGCATAAAGTCCTGCCGGCATACCATGTTTTCCAAGATGCTCAGCAGAAAATCTAACAGCACGCTTTAAATGTTCATAAACCGTTGCTTCATCCTTATTAGCAAAAGGAATAACCTCATCTAAGAAGCCCATATTTCCTGTCTCTGAAATATATTTATATACTGTCGGAAACAACCATAATGCATCATCTGCACGATATGCCGGATGACCGGTTTCCTGAACATAAGACGCATCATCAGGTGTATCCTCATGTCCCGGATCATGTGTAAATTTCACAAGTGGAAGACCTCCGCCATTGTCAACCTGAGCAGAAAGCATAAATCTTATTTTTTCTACTGCCATCTCTGGTGCAAGGTGAATGATTCCTTGTATATCCTGTACCGTATCACGATAACCATATCCGTTTCTCAGTCCGCAATATGTAAATGATGCAGCTCTTGACCATATAAATGTCATAAAGCAATTATAGGCATTCCATGTATTTATCATAGTATTAAATTCTTCACTAGGAGTTTTAACCTGAAACTTTTCAAGCTTTGAATGCCAGAATTTTTTTAATTCAGCAAGCTGTATTTCACATAAATTCTCATTTTTATCATATTCTGCAATAATCCCTGCTGCCTCAGCATCATCTTTCATTCCAACAACGAAAACAACCTGCTTAGTCTCGCCTGGTGCCAATTCGATTTCAGTTGTCAATGCACCACATCCATTTCCATTATAATTTCCCTTATTATCAAGTGAACCATCTATAACTCCAACCGGATCTGAATAATCATGATATCTGCCTAAAAAGCCTTCTTTACTTCCACACCATGATGAAACTTTCTGACATGCCATTCCCAAAAATCTCTTAGAAACATTTTTATTATCTATGTATTCTCCTTCTTTTAACGCGTCAAGATTTCCATGTACATGATGCATTACACAGTTTTCTTGAAAATGTGTTGATGTAATAAACTGTGAATACTGAAGATTAACCTGATCCTGTTCATAATTGCAGTTGTTTGTAAACTCTGCATAACCTGTTATGTTAAGTTTTCTGGTCTTATCCGAATTATTTGTAACCTTTAAATTCCATATCTCATATGACTTCTCAAGAGGTACATAATAAAGCACCTCTGAACTTATATCTGCATATTCAGCAAACATTTTTGTGTATGCCGTTCCATGATGACACTCGCTTTTATAATCCTCTAAATCTTTTCCCACAGGCTGCCATGATGCTGACCAGTAATCCTGTGACTCATTGTCCCTTATATAAATATATCTTCCCGGTTCATCAAACTGGTTAAATACATATCTCAATATTCTTCCATTTGCACCTGATTTTTCAAAACTATATCCCCCCGCATTATTTGAAATAATAGCACCATACTCTGGCGAACCAAGATAGTTTACCCATGGAGCCGGTGTATCAGGTCTTGTAATAACATACTCCCTATTTTCATCATTGAAATATCCGTATCTCATCTTTCTCCTCTTTTCTGCATAAAATATTTTTTCATCAAGGCAAAATACAATCTTACTTCTGCCAACAACATCATTAAAAGCATACAATCCTTGTATTTAATGATCCACCATCAATTTTTGTATCATGTATGCTCAAATACAAAAATAATGTTTACAAATTTATGATATAATATCTGTTTCACAAAATATAACTGATACAAAAAGTTATATATACAATATTGTTCATTAAAATATCAGATTCATGACATATTTTTTATAATAATCTTTTCAATACCTATATAAAAAAATCATCCATGCAATTATCATATAAATAATATATATGAGGCATATTATATATGCATTGTACATATATACATGAAGTGATATATAATCTATATATGAATATTATATAGGAAAAACTAATAGAATATTTTCAACGGAGTAAAACACAGATGAAAGAAATCAAACAAAAAGAACACAGATTAAAAAAACAGACTTCAGAGACTTTCAGACTTAGTGCCATCCTCGCCATATCGGGCGGCTTTCAGGATGCTTATACTTATAATGTAAGAGATGAAGTCTTTTCTAATGCACAGACAGGCAATGTTGTACTTATGAGTCAGAACTTTATGTCCGGCGAATGGATACGAGGACTGCATTATCTTTTTCCTATAATCGCATTTGCACTTGGCGTTTTTGTTGCTGAGAGAATACAGAAAAAACTTAAATATGTAAAAAAGATTCACTGGCGGCAGATAATCGTACTTATAGAACTAGGAATATTGTTTGCTGTCGGGCTTATCCCTGGACAATTCAATATGACGGCAACAATGCTTGTATCTTTTGCATGTTCAATGCAGGTTCAGACTTTTAGAAAAGTAAATGGCTATGGATATGCAAGCACGATGTGTATAGGAAACCTTAGAAGTGGCACTGAAAGCCTCTCAATATACCTGCGTGAGAAGAAACCTGAACTTCTAAAAAAAGCACTCCATTATTATGGGATAATACTTGTATTTGCCATCGGTGCAGGGATTGGTGGTATCATGTCACTTCATATAGGTATTAAGGCAATATGGGGTTCTTCACTTCTTTTGACCGTTGCATTTTTGATGATGTTTGAAGAAAAGATGTAACTTTTACCTACGAACGCCGGGTAAGATGAATATTATTACGACAAATGGAGGCTCTATTTATAGTTGATTTTCCAAGAACCAAGCCACTCCGTCCTCATCATTGCTTTTTGTGATAATATCGGCACATTTTTTTAATTCGCCGCAGGCATTTGACATTGCAACTCCGCAGCCTGCGGCTTTTATCATATCTATGTCATTGCCACCGTCACCAAATGCGATAAGTTCTGATATGTCAATCTCAAGTTTCCTGCAAAGCCATTTAAGTGCATTTCCTTTGTTTACTTCTGAATGGTTTATCTCAATATTATTTGGCATTCCGGAGCACACTTTTGATGTTCTAAGTATTTTTAGTTCGTCAAGAACTTTTCTTCTTTCTTCCATATCATTAAAAAACATGTTTATCTTCTCGACGCTCTCAAGTTTTTCAATGTTTTCCCAAAGGTCTTTTCTCGAACCTCTGCTTGAAAGATAATAATTTCTAAAGTCATCATTTTTTATGTATTTTGCGGCATTGTCATATGTCTTTTTGTCACCAAGACCTACTCCTGACGATGCAATGTCTGTAAGTGCATCATGCCTTAATACTATATCTTTTACAAGCATCAGTTCCCTTTTGTCAATACTCTTTTTATAGATGATGTTTTCGCTTTCAAGTTTATAGATCATGCCACCGTTCAATGTTATTGCATAATCAGTGCCTGAAATTGTCCTTAATTCTTTTAAAATCCCTGCAATCGGTCTGCCTGTCGTAAATACTATCTGCGTTCCCGATTTTCCGTAACGCTCAAGGATTTCTCTTGTTCTGTCTGTAATTTTCCCTGTACTGTCAAGGCATGTACCGTCAAGGTCAAGTGCTATCATTGATATCTTCATTATAATTTCTCCATTTACTGTATCACCGACTTTGAGCCAAATAACTCAGGGTATATTTTCAGTCTGCAAGACGAAGAAATAAGCCGTAGCAAGCTCAGGCTACGGCGATTGACTACAACGCAGCAGATGGAGATTTATGCAAGTTATTTGGCGAAATGTCAATGATACAGTACACTAAATTTTAGAGTTATTATAACATACACGCCAAAATCCCGCTACTCCTCCCTTGGAAATATGACTGTAAATTTACTTCCCTGTCCCTCTGTACTTTCAAGCGTAACATCCGCATTGTGATACATTGCAGCGTGCTTTACTATCGACAGTCCAAGCCCTGTTCCCCCTGTTTCCTTTGAACGGCTCTTATCCACCCTGTAAAATCTTTCAAAAATCCTTGACTGCTGTTCTTCTTTGATGCCTATCCCCGTATCTTCGACCACGAGAATATCTTTTCCTGCTTCTTTTGATAAAGTTATGTCAACCTTTCCGCCTTCTTTGTTGTATTTAATTCCGTTCTCGCAAAGATTATAAACTATCTCATAAAGAAGGCTTCTGACACCATGAAGTTTTATATTCTCACCGCTTACATTTATCGTAACATTCTTTTCTTTTGCAGTATTTTCAAGGGCTTCTTTTGTTTCATCCGCAATATCCCTAAGGTCTACAAGTTCCATTTCCATGTCCCTGTTTTCATCAAGCCACGAAAGTCTTATTATATCCTCCACAAGTTTTACAAGTCTTTCTGCTTCCTTGCGTATGTGACCTACAAATCTAGGCATATCTTCTTCTTTTACGAGATTGTTTTCCATAAGCTCAGCACTTCCGATTATCGACTGAAGAGGTGTTTTAAGTTCATGTGACACATTTGCTGAAAACTCTCTTCTTATTCTCTCAGCATTATTTTTCTCTGTCACATCAACTGCAAGCAAAACAGCGCCAAGTGTTTTTCCTGCTGACTCTATCTTGCTTACTCCAAGCTGATAGTCAAGACCATACCTTTTAAGTATCATCTCAGCTTTTCCTTTTTCCATTGCCTCCTTTATGGTATTACCTACCGAGAGATTTCTTTCTACCACAAGAAAATCTTTTCCAAGACACTCATCCGTCGCACCAAAAATTTTCTTTGCTGCCGGATTTATGCTGATTATGTTATTTTTTGCATCAAGGAGTATAAGTCCCTCGTCCATATTTTCAATGGTTGCCTGAAACTCATCTTTCTTTTTCTGAAGTTCCTCAAGCTGCTCATCAATCTGCCTGTGCTGATGCTCTATATGTCTTAAAAGCGGTGCTATCTCTCCATATGCATCATTTTTTAACGGCTCATTAAAGTCAAGATTATTTAACGGTTCAACAACCTTTTTCGATACTTCCCTCGCAAGAATCGAAGATAATATAACAGCTATTATTATCGTTATCACCATAGCCGATATCATCGAAAATAAAAGTTTAAACACTGTATCCTGACTTACTGATATCCTTACGACACTCCCATCGTTTATCTTTTTTGCATAATAAATAGTCTTTTGTGTAAGTGTTGATGAATATCTCGAACTCTCACCTCTGCCAAATTTTAATGCATCCTTGATTTCTTTTCTATCTGCATGATTCTCCATTTTTGAAGCATCTGTCTTATTGTCATATCTTACTGTTCCATCTGCCTCAACCCATGTAATCCTGTATTTCTTTTCCGTTATATTTTTAAGGTAATCCTCCCCCTGATTTTCAACTCCCGTTACAACAAAACCGAGCTGTGATTCAAGCTGTTCCTCCTCAATTACAGTAAAATGTCTGTACAAGATTCCAAGAATAAAAGTACAGCAGAACAATACCATAACTACGGCAACTAAAAGTACCGATTTGAATATTTTTTTAGTCATCTCCAACCTCCATCTTGTATCCGACATTTCTGACAGTTCTTATATACCTGCCGCCCTCGCCAAGTTTTTGTCTGAGTGTCTTTATGTGCATATCTACTGTTCGTGTCTCTCCGTAACTGTCTATGCCCCATACCTCTGACAAAAGCTGATTTCTCGTATAAGCCATTCCCGGATGCATAAGAAATATCTTCAACATCTCATACTCTTTATAGGTAAGATTTATACTCTCCCCATCAACTGATACCGTATGTTCTTCAACATTCATTTCTATTATACCATTAACATATATCGTTTTGTTTTCTTTTTTAGGCATACATCTTCTCAATACAGCCTTTATCCTCGATACCATTTCCATCATTCCAAACGGTTTTACAAGATAATCATCTGCTCCCAGGTCAAGACTTTTTATCTTGTCATACTCTACACTTTTTGCAGTAGCCATTATCACCGGGATATCTTTTGTTCTCGCAGAAGCCTTTATCTTTGTCAAAAGAGAAACTCCATCCTCGCCGGGAAGCATTATATCAAGTATCACAAGTTCCGGAAGTACATCTGTCGTAGCAAGTTCCATCCAGAAACTGTCACCATCCCCAAATCCCTTTGCGATAAATCCTGTCTGTTCCAATGTATATACCTCTATATCCCTTATACTCACATCGTCCTCTACGCACCAGATCATATCATTCCTCATTTCTTTATTACTTTTATATTAACAATTCAGGTTTTATCTCTGTTTTATATTTTTTAACCTGTCATAAAAACTTTGCCTTTTATATTTATATATGCCATAGCTTTAGTGACTTCCCGTCACCGAAAAAACAACCCATTTAGCAACATTGACTGCATGGTCTCCAATACGCTCAAAATATTTTGCTATCATAAGAAGGTCAAGTGCATACTCTCCATCCTTTGGATTTTTTGCGATAAGGTCTATAAGAAAAATCTTAACCTTATTGAAATAGTCATCCACAACATCATCATACTCGATTATGCTGTTTGCCAGCTTAAGGTCACTCTTTACAAATGAGTCAATAGATTCCGTAACCATCTTTATCGTTGCAGTCGCCATCTGGTCAAGATACCCGCACTCCTCACTTGTTCTTCCATTTAAAAATCCTATAATCTCAGCAACATCTGATGCCTGGTCTCCTATCCTCTTTATATCAGTTATCATTTTAAGTGCTGTAGATACCTGTCTTAAATCCTTTGCGACAGGCTGCTGCTGAAGTAAAAGTTTCAGACACAGTGACTCAACATTTCTCTCAAGGTCATCAAGAGAATTGTCAAGAGGCTCAACCTCCCATCTTATTCCCGAATTACCTTCCTTTAACGCCTTAGCAGCAAGAGAAATACACTCCTCACACATAGCACCCATCTCAATAAGTTTTTTATTCAAATCCGCAAGCTGCTCATCAAATCTGCTTCTCATTTCAAAAATCCTCCTATACTATTCATCAAACCTTTTTGCGAAACGCTCTTATTCTCTACCAGCTTGTATGAATATAACATAAACATCGTTTCGCAGCCTCAATCAACCAAATCTTCCTGTAATGTAATCTTCTGTCCTCTTATCCTCAGGTGTCGCAAACATTTTTTCCGTATCCCCATACTCGATAAGGTCACCGAGAAGGAAAAATGCAGTTCTGTCAGAAATACGAACCGCCTGCTGCATATTATGCGTAACTATGACAATTGTATATTTTTCTTTAAGCTCACTTGCAAGCTCCTCTATCTTTGAGGTAGAAATAGGATCAAGTGCACTCGTCGGTTCATCCATTAGAAGTATCTTTGGCTCAACTGCAAGAGCTCTTGCTATGCAGAGTCGCTGCTGCTGTCCGCCAGACATACCAAGTGCCGACTTTTTAAGTCTGTCTTTTACCTCATCCCATATTGCAGCACCTCTAAGTGAATTTTCAACAATCTCATCAAGTTTAGCCTTATTCTTTATACCATGTGTTCTCGGACCATAAGCAATATTGTCATATATACTCATAGGAAAAGGATTTGGTTTCTGAAAAACCATTCCGATCTCTTTCCTTAATTTATTAACATCAGTGTCTGGTGCAAAAATATCCAAATCTCCATATTTAACTTCACCTGTTATCTTTACACCCTGCACAAGATCATTCATTCTGTTCAATGTCTTTAAAAAAGTTGACTTTCCACATCCTGACGGACCTATAAGAGCCGTAATACTCTTTTCAGGAATATCAATATTTATATTCTTTAACGCCTGCGTCTGACCATACCAAAGACACAAGTCCTTAACTGTCATTATATTACCCATAATCTTCCTCCTGTTATTTCTCTACCTTTTTCTTAAAATATAAGCCTGTAAATTTAGCAGCAAGATTTACCAAAAGTGCGAGTATCATCAATATTGCCGCTATTGCAAATGCAACCTCAAACTTACCCTGCTCTTTGGCATATACATAAAGTGCAACAGTAAGCGTTGCTCCTGCACGACCAAGGCCATCCACAAAACCATTTATCGCGTGTGCAAAACCTGCCGTAAACAATAATGCCGCTGATTCTCCGAGTATTCTTCCGACTGTAAGTATACAGCCTGTCATAATACCATCTACACAGCTTGGAAGTACAACTGTCCTTATAACTCTCCACTTGCCTGCACCAAGTCCGAAAGCACCTTCCCTGTAACTTTGTGGAACTGTTTTCAAACTTTCCTGAGTCGTTCTCATTATCGTTGGAAGATTCATAATAACAAGTGTCAGTGCACCTGCCAAAATCGATGTCTGCATTTTAAGAAACTCACAGAAAAACAACATCCCTACAAGACCATATATGATAGATGGAATACCAGAAAGAGTTTCTGCTGCATATTCTATGATAGCGACTATTTTCTTATTTGTCGCATACTCTGTAAGATAAATTGCCGCTCCCACTCCAAGTGGAAGAACAATAACAAGTGTTGCTATTACTATGTAAAGCGTATTTAAAATATCAGGCAGGATACCTATATTCCCTGTCAGATAACTCGGCTTTGTAGTAAGAAACTTCCATGTAATATTTGGAAGTCCCCTATATAATACAAAACCAATCACAAACACCACAAGTCCACATGTTAACGCTACCGATATCCACATTAAAATCTTCATTATCCAGATATAAGCTTTTCTTTTCATTTTCATGTCACTCCTTTTCTTTCTTTAAAAGGCTGTTAAGTAATGCATTTATCAGCATGATAAACAAAAACAGTACAAGAGCGATTGAAAATAATGCCTGCTTTTGCAAACCGGATGAATATGACATTTCACTCGCAACTGCTGTTGTAAGAAAACGCACACTCTCAAAGAGTTTTGGCATATTGGCTACATTTCCCGAAACCATCATTACTGCCATCGCCTCTCCTATAGCACGACCAACACCAAGTACAACTGCTGCCGCTATACCGCTTTTTGCCGCCGGTACAGATACCCTGAAATATGTTTCTATAGGCGTAGCACCAAGTGCAAGTGATGCATCTTCATACTCAGGTGGAACTGCTTCAAGTGCAGTAAGCGATACACTTATAATAGAAGGAAGTATCATTATTGCCAGAACGATTATTGCAGAGAAAAGGCTGGCACCATCTGCTATATGAAATGTATCTCTTACCCATGGAACAAGTACCAGCATACCAACAAGACCATATACAACTGACGGTATTCCCGCAAGCAGGCTTACTGCCATCTCAACAATCGCTTTTACTTTTTTATTCGCTACTTTTGCAAGATATACAGCCGTAAAAAATCCAATCGGAACACCTATTATAATAGCCCCTGCCGTACCGTATATACTTGTCAATATGAATGGCAGTATTCCATATGAAGGAGTTGCTGCAGTCGATGCCCATTTCTTTCCAAATAAAAATTTTAATATTCCTATTTCTCTTATTGCCGGTATTCCTGCAATAACAAGATAAACAGTTATAAGTAAAACAAACCCAACCGTTATCAATCCAAGTACTAAAAATATTGCATGGATAATTGTTTCAAATTTATTGTGACTTTTTCTCATATAATCCTCATTTCTGAGTAATCTGCTGCGAAATTAACTGACATATTTTAGTCAAGCAGATATTCGCAATCCGCTTTGCTGCTTACTCATAACACTATCAAGCAAGTCCCCACCCCCGCTTATTGCTCTACGCAATAGAAGTGAGTAACTTCCTTGATAGTGTTAAAACGGGCAAGTCTTGCGACTCACCCTTTTAACTACAGCTTATTTATTAATAAACTATTGTTCATAAACACTTCCGCATCAAATCAGTCAAGCTGTTATTATGTTATTTTTCATTTGCTGGTACTACACCTGCTGCTGTGATAGTCTCTGCTGCTCCCATTGCATAGTCAAAAAATCCCTGAGCTGCATCACTGAGTTTAGTATCTTTCTTTGTCACAAATACAAACGGTCTCTGAATCTTATAACTTGCATCTTTTACAGTGTCTTCTGATGGTGCTACTCCGTCTACTGAAAGAGCCTTTACACTGTCATCTACTGATGCAAGTGATGCATAACCTATAGCATTTGGATTGTTTGCAACTGTTGTGATAACATCACCTGTTGATGTAAGTTCCTGTTTATATTTACATTTATCTTCTGTTCCCGTAATTGATTCAAAACCATCACGAGTACCACTTCCTGCTTCTCTGCCGATAAGTACGATATCCCCTTTTGCCCCACCGACATCACTCCAGTTCTTGATCTTTCCTGTATAGATATCAGCGATCTGACTTACCTTTAAATCTTTAACTTTATTCTCTGGATTTACAACAATCGCAATTCCATCATACGCAAGGATTGTTTCCTCAAGTCCCTGATTTTTCTCATCATCAGTAAGTGCACGACTTGAAAGTCCGATGTCGCATCTTCCCTCTGTAACTGCTGTGATACCTGAGCCTGAACCTGTAGGGTTGTATGTAAATTTTACATTTGGATTTGCTTCCATAAATGCTTCACCCAATGCACCAACTACTTTTTCCATTGATGTTGAACCATCTGTTGCAACAGAACCACTGAGATCTGCACTTGATGATGCATCAGCACTGCTTGATGTTCCTGAACTTGCTCCTGATGAAGCACTGTCTCCATTTGATGAACTTCCACATCCTGTAAGAGATGTAAGTGTTAATGCTGATACCATTGCAGCTACTAATAATCTTTTTTTTGTTCTCATGATTTTTGTCTCCTTTTGATTTAACTTATTTGTTTTTTGTGTTTTCCTTTTTACAAGTATTATGATATATGTGTTAAGTAAAATCCAAAAGGCATGTTATGTAAAAGATATGTAAAGAATCAGCTCTCAACTTTTTGTAGTGTGCTGTATATATTCCAAAGCTGGCATTATATAATGATAATAAAAAATGGACTATCCAGATAACAAATAGTCCACTTTCTATATTTTCATAATTCTTTTTTATCTGCTATGAAGGTATCTTTCGACTGACTGCACTGCTGTTGCCCCGTCTGCGACTGCTGTCACCACCTGCCTGAGCGGTTTTGTCCTTATATCTCCTGCCGCAAATATTCCCTCGCTGCTGGTTTTACAATCCTCGCCTGCTTTTATATAACCTGTCTTATCCAGTTCAACATACTCTTTAAATATATCCGTTACCGGTTCCATTCCTACGGCTACGAACACTCCTGACACTTCGAGTTCCCTTTTTTCACCTGTTTTGTTTTGTACAAGCTGTATCGACGATACTTTTTTGTCACCTTTTATTTCTTTTATCTCATAGAACGGAAGTATCTCTATATTTGGTGTTTCTTTTACTTTCTGCTGTATGTTTACTGCCGCCCTGAATTCATCCCTTCTGTGTATCAGATAAACTTTCTCACATAAAGATGAAAGGTAAAGTGCATCTTCAAGTGCTACATCTCCACCGCCGACAACGGCTGTTACCTTTTTCTTAAAAAATGCACCGTCACAGGTCGCACAATATGATACACCTGTGCCTGTAAATTCTTTTTCGCCTTCTGCTCCAAGTTTTCTGTGTGATGCTCCTGTTGCCGCTATTATTGTTTTTGTTTCAACCTGTTCACCATCATCAAGTATCACTTTATAAGCTTTTTTTCCTTCTGTGTCAGCTATTTCTTCTATTTTTGTTACCTCTGCATCAATAAATTCAGTCTCAAGCATATCCGCGTGCTCCCTAAATTTACTTCCCAATGTAAAACCGTCTATTTCAGGCAGTCCAAGATAATTATCCACCTGCTCTGTCGATACTATCTGACCGCCGCTGTATCCCGCTTTTTCTATCACAACTACATCAAGTTTTGCTCTTTTTGCATATACTGCTGCCGAAAGACCTGCCGGTCCACTTCCTATAATAACTAAATCTCGCATATTTCCTCCAATTATTAAAAACTTTTGCTTCTATTCACACTGAAAATGTAAATAGTAACATACTTTTATTTATCAGGCTTTGTCTAAATTTCATCTTTTTAGCTAAGCGTAAAAAACTCCCTTGCTTTGAGCCTTTAACCCGGTTAATTTCAACACTTCAATGATACTTCAATATAGCTTCAAGGTCAACTTCAAAGTTACTTCAAACAAACTTCAATAATACTCTGAACTAAATGAAGTATTCCACATATCATATATATTTATGCGAAAAAAGAGCAGCTATCAATATTTTAAGCTGCCCCTTAATCCTATATGCTGTCTTATGCTTCTCCACTTTCTACCTGCTTCGCCTGTGCAAAATCTATCACATTTCCATACTGCTCCATCTGCTCATCATTAAGCGTCATAAACTTCACATTATCCATTGCTTCCTCGGCTATTCCAACACAGTTGTCTGTTATTCTTCCGATATTTTGGAGGATTTCTGTATAGTCTCCCGACATTGCCTTACTGCACTTTTTGTTTTTTACTCTGCCAAAATGCGATTTGCTGCATTGTCTGTTTATCTTTCGTATTTTATTTTTATCTCTTGTCATCTTATCGATAACTTTATCGTCACCTGTCACTACCGCATCTATCGCTTCCTCAAATAATTTTCCTGAAAGCTCCATACATTCTTTTACTTCCTCGATTGCCTCATTCGACAGCTTAAATCCTTTCGATTTAAGACTTTCGTAGGATTTCTCTATCTCGTCACATCTTTCAGCTATTCTCTCTATATTATTTGATACACAGAGTAAACCTGCTGTCTGCTCTGACTGAAGTTCAGTGAGATTTCCACTTGAAAACATCTTTGATATATATGTTGAGATACTTTCCTGCAATACCTTTACATATCCCGAATATTCATTAAATTTCTGGCTTGCCACGCCTTCTTTTTTCGCTGTTACAGCTACTTTAAGATAACTGAATGCTTCTGATGCATATGATGCAGAGCGTTTAATCTCCTCTGATACAAGATATAATGCTGCCGCAGGCTGATTTATAAGTTTATCATCAAGATATTTTGCAGTAAATACAGCTCTCTCTTTCGCCTCATCGCCTCTCACGATAAATTTAACTATCTTAACCATCACCGGTATAAGCGGAAGCCATACCAAAGTACAGACAACATTAAATGTCGTATGTGCATTTGCTATCTGTCTTGAGATAACATCAACTTCATTTCCTTTTGGTGAAATATATCTCACAAAGTTTGATAAAACAGGTATCAAAAACATAAATACGATACTTCCCGTAATGTTAAATACACTGTGTGCCACTGCTGTTCTCTTTGCATTTTTTGACTGACCGATGGATGCTAAAAGTGCTGTTATCGTAGTACCGATATTGTCACCAAATAAGATTGGTATCGCACCGCTAAGACCGATAACACTTGTAACTCCGTCAGGCCCTGCCTGTGATGCAAAGTTCTGTAAAACGGCAATAGTTGCTGAACTGCTCTGTACAACAAGTGTCATGACGCATCCAAGTAACACTCCAAGAACCGGAATATCTTTTACTTTTCCCATAAGCTCGATAAAGATTGGACTTGCAGCCAGCGGTTTCATCACGCTTCCCATAATCTCAATACCTTCAAATAAAAGTCCGAATGAGAAAATAACCCTGCCAACCTGCTTTACTTTCTCCTGTTTGCACACAAAGTTAATTATAAATCCAATAAAAATCAACGGATATATGTAATCACTTATCTTAAATGCCATAAGCTGTGCTGTCATAGTTGTTCCGATATTTGCACCGAAAATAACTGAAATACCCTGTGGCAGAGTCATAAGTCCTGCACTTACAAAGCCGATTACCATAACTGTTGTAGCTGAGCTGCTCTGCAATACTGCTGTAACTAATGCACCCGCAAGTGCACCCATAATGGGATTTTTTGTAAGAATCTCAAGAATCCTTTTCATCTTTTCTCCGGCAGCTTTCTGCAATGCATCACTCATACTGTTCATGCCATACAGGAACAATGCAAGACCGCCGAGCAAACCAAACACTACCTTAACATTTTCATTCATAATCTTTGTCCTCTCTATAACCTTTTACCAGTTGATCTGTACCTAATCCAAATAATTCCTTTTTCGTACAATACAAGAGTAACAAAAAAAATGTGCCGCAACTATCACGATAATGTCAAATAAATGTAAAGTTTGTGTAAAAATAGGCAAGCCACAGGCTTGCCATTACAAGAAATTTAAAAATCAGATTGTGGTAATCTGATTTTTATTATTTTCCGTCTATCACTACTTCTTTGCCTTTAAATGCAAAACCATAATGATGAATGTTTTCTGGTTTTACTCCTCGTTTTGTAAGCTCTGCATCATATTTTTTTTCTTCTATCTGCTTTAATGCTGCTTTGACTGTTTCTTCAAGTGTGCTTTCTTTTCTTGGATTTATCACTTTAAATTCGATGACTATCGCAGGAAGAACACTTCCCTGATATTTTATATTGTTTTTGTCTTTTGGTTCAAGCATTATGTCATATCTGCCAAAACCACTTTCTCTGTTTGATGTTATGATATAGTTTTCAGACTGGTCTACCATAAGTCCTAGCACAAAACCATGGTAGAAACTTTCTGGTCGTATCCTTGATTCTTCTTTTCCGGCCACATCAAAACAACTAAAAATATTAGAAGTGATTTCATTTATATAATAGTTCATTGCATCTAAATCACCTTTAATTAAAGCACTTACAAATTCACTTGATGAATCATCCCTTGTTTTAAACCAATTATCGATCATTTTTTCAAACATTTTTTTTACTTCAAAATTTGTAAGGCTTAATTCGTATATATTATTTCCGTTTGAATTTGTAAAATCAAAATAGTCCACCTTTAAATATCCACTAGCTAATAATAAACTCCATATTGCCTCTGAACTCCCATCAAGCTGGTTAAAGACAATCTGTTCATCCAGCTCTGTTTTTATGCTTTTTCCTTCTAACAGTTCCTCCATTATTATCTTAGTTTTTGAAGAACCCTGTTGTATCAGTTTTGATACAAGACCATTTGAGCTTGAATCTGCCCAATATGGGCTATATTTCTTTTTATCTAAGAAATTGATTATCGACCATGGATTATAAATATCTTTTTGTTTTCCAAACGCAAAACCATCATACCATGCCTTTACTTCTCCCTTTTGATCAGAAAGTCCAAATTCATCAAGCGAAGTAAAAACTTCCTGCTCTGTGAAGCCAAACGCAGTAGTATATTTTGGTGATAATGTTGTAACTACTTCAAGGTTATTAAGATCAGAGAAAATACTTTCCTTCGATACCCTCGTTATACCTGTCATTATCGCTCTTTCAAGATATGGATTTGTCTTAAAAGTCGAGTTGAAAAGACTTCTTGTAAATCCCACAAGTTCTTCCCAATATCCGTTTACATATGCTTCCTGCATTGGTGTGTCATATTCATCAAGAAGAATGATGACTTTTTTACCATAATATCTGTAAAGATAATTTGAAAGGTTATTTATTGCTTCTTGTGCTGTTTCATCACTCATTTCCAAACACACTGATCTGTACTGCAACCGTTCATTTTCATTATATAGATCACTTTTTGTTATATAATCAAATGAATTATATAGATTTGTAATTTCATTCTTTATCTTTTTTACAGTTCCCTCATAGGTAGTTTGTTTTATCTTCGCAAAACTAAGAAATATCACAGGATATGTTCCCTGCAATTTGCGGTACTTTTCTTCTTTCCAGATATTAAGACCTTCAAACAGATCTCCCCTGTCTTTATATTCATTTGAGAAAAAACATTTTAACATATCCATATTTAATGTCTTTCCGAAACGGCGTGGTCTGGTTATAAGCGTAGCCTTATCCCTGTTTTCCCACCATTCTTTTATAAATGCAGTTTTATCTATATAAAAACTGTCTTGTTCTATTATCTCCTGATAACTCTCATTTCCTATCCCTACAACTCTTGCCATATATAACATCCCCTCCGTTTTATCTGCATGCCATTTTGCCGTAAACCTGTAGATACATTTTAGCATTTGAGTATATTAAAGTAAAGCAAACGCTACCGTACTATTTATATGTTTATAGCACGGTAGCGTCGTTATTGATCGATGTCGCTGTATATCATTTTTAGATTTTCTTAACAAAGCTTAAAAACTCTGTCGCATCTGCTCATTACTTTTTCATCATGTGTAACTATTATAATTGTTTTCCCCATCTTTTTGAATTCTTCAAATATATCCATTATAATATCACGATTGACAGGATCTAATGATCCAGTTGGTTCATCTGCCAAAAGAACATCAAATTTTCTCAAAAAGCCTCTTGCTATAGCCACCCTCTGCTGTTCCCCTCCAGAAAGTGTGTATATCTTCTTCGATATATTACACTCAAGTTCAACTTTTCTAAGTGCTTCTATCTTAATTCTTTTCCTTTCATCTCTTGATAATTTCATTCCATTCATAGGAATATCCAAATTCTCGGATATAGTGTAATCATCTATTAATGCAAAATTTTGAAACACATAAAACAACTTATTCCTTAAAAGCATCCTTGCTCTTTTACTATTTATTTCAGGCAATTGTTCCCCAAAAAATAAAATTTTGCCACTGTCCGGCTTGTCCAACATTCCAAGCATATTAAGTAATGTGCTTTTACCACTTCCACTTGCCCCTGAAATACAAAAAATTTCATTTTGATGTATTTCCAAATTCAGATTTTTAATAATACTTTTTTCTCCATACGATTTATTTACACTGTTAATACTATAAACACTCTCCACCATTTTCTATTCTCCCTTCAACACATAAACCAAATTTTTATTTTCAACTTTTTTCGTGCATATTCCTGTAATCGTAGTCTGTATACCAAGCAATAAAAGTGCTACTAAAAAAGTATATGTAAGATAATCTTTCCCTGCTATTATCAAATATATAGTCATAATAATAAGTATTGTAAGATATTGTTTGATATTATATTTATAATATATTTTTGCTTTTGAAAATCCATTTACCTTTTTTATCATATATTCTCTATTGTTTATTTCAAAATTCAGTATTATACTTTGTATATACAAAAAACTCAACATTATTGCCGCAATCCCTGCCGTAAACAGTGTGCTTCGTAAATTACTCTTACACTCTGCAATATTTCTCTGTATATCCTGATTTACAGACACCATCGTTTTCAGATTATCTTCAAGCTTTAATTTTTTTAATAATTTCTTATATTTTTTATATGTCTGTCTGCTGTCACCCTTTAATTTTATTTTAAGAGAGTCTATACTTCCATTACCATTTATACAATTTCTTTCAGATATAGCGGATATTCGCAATCTGCTTTGCTACTTGCTCATAACACTATTAGCTGCTATCGCAACATATCAGAAGGGGCTT
>NZ_JAHLQE010000120.1 GCF_018918235.1 Eubacterium sp. MSJ-13 | reverse complement strand
TCGCAATTCTCGTTGGTTTTCCACTATGTTACGAGCATTTTCCTATAACATAAAAAACAGGATACTCTTCCTGCTCCAAGACATCTCTATCTCAAAACAAAAATCATATCCTGTCTTATATCTATCTTACTATGTTATTTAGTCAAGCGGATATTCGCAATCCACTCTGCTGCTTGATAGTATTAAAGTCTCTTCATAAGTTCTTCTCTCTGAGCTTCAAATCCCGGTTTTCCAAGTAATGCGAACATGTTTTTCTTGTAGCTTTCTACACCCGGCTGGTTGAATGGGTTTACTCCAAGGATATATCCGCTGACACCACATGCAAACTCATAGAAGTAGAAAAGCTGTCCAAGATAGAACTCGTTCTGCTCAGGTACTTTTACTACAAGGTTTGGTACATTTCCGTCTGTATGTGCAAGCTGTGTTCCCTTCATAGCACTCTTGTTGATAAAGTCAAGTGTCTTGCCTGCAAGATAGTTAAGTCCGTCAAGGTCAACTGCCTCTTCCTGAATAGTGATATCATATGAAGGTTTCTCAAGTTCCATGATAGTCTCGAACATGATACGGCTTCCGTCCTGGATAA
Source organism: Eubacterium sp. MSJ-13 (assembly GCF_018918235.1). Taxonomy (GTDB): domain Bacteria; phylum Bacillota; class Clostridia; order Lachnospirales; family Lachnospiraceae; genus Butyribacter. The sequence goes on along the minus strand of NZ_JAHLQE010000120.1, from coordinate 15,636 downwards.
ACTGTCCCATTGAATGAAGGTCTGTTGTAAGATCAACTGATGCAGGGAAGATACCCTTCTGGTCTTTTCCTTCACTCTCACCAAAGAGCTGTTTCCACCACTCTGCTACATAATGGAATGCAGGCTCGTAGTTTCCAAGAATCTCAACACTCTTTCCTTTGCGGAGAAGAATATTTCTGATTGCTGCATATTTTAATGACTCATTCTCATCAAAGTCCTTGTTTAAGCAGATCTCTCTCATAGAAGCAGCACCTTCCATAAGTTTTGTGATATCTGCACCGCTTACTGCGATTGGAAGAAGTCCTACTGCTGTAAGTACTGAGAAACGGCCTCCTACATCATCAGGTACAACAAATGTCTCATAACCTTCTTCTGTTGAAAGGTTCTTGAGTGCTCCCTTTGCCTTATCTGTTGTAGCATAGATTCTCTTAGCTGCTTCCTCTTTGCCGTACTTCTTCTCAAGCATCTCTTTGAATATTCTGAAAGCTACAGCAGGCTCTGTTGTTGTTCCTGATTTACTGATAATATTTACTGAGAAATCCCTGTCTCCGATAACTTCTATAAGCTGTGAGAGATATGTTCCACTAAGGCTGTTTCCACAATAATAAATCTCAGGTGTTTTGCGAATCTCTTTAGATACGCTGTTGTAGAAACCATGTCTTAAAAACTCAATTGCTGCCCTTGCTCCAAGATATGAACCACCGATACCAATCACAAGAAGTACCTCTGAATCAGATTTAATCTTTTCTGCCGCCTTCTGAATACGGGCAAACTCCTCCTTGTCATAATCAACCGGAAGGTCAATCCATCCGAGGAAATCATTACCTGCACCTGACTTACTTACAAGCACATCCTTTGCATCATTTGCAATCTTTGCCATAGACTTGATTTCGTCCTCTGACACAATACCATTTGTTAATGAGTAATCAAATTTTACCTGTGTTCCCATTATCGTAATCCTCCATTCCTTTGTCTAAACACCTGTGAATTTTCCACCACTGTCTGAACATTCCAAAACCTGACAGCCATCGAAAATATATTATTATGTTATATGTAGTAAAACATCTCCATTACCACACTTATCTATATAATATAAGTAATCCACAGTCATTTCAAGTTTAATTATTTAATTTATTATATATTAAAATTCCTAGAATTTTAACTTAACCATCTGTATATTAAGTCTTAATTTAGCATACAGTATTTAACAATACCATTAACCACATATATCTCATAATACAGATGCCCCTCCCATATACCGAAACATAAGGTCTCCTGTTGTCCACCCTACCCACCAAAACTTCCCCCTCCACATAAACCATAGTCATTCACAATAGCTTTATCACCTAAAAGTGAACTACCCATCACCTAAAGATAGTGGTTTTTCCGGCTAACATTTTATAAAACCATAAAATCACAACCACACAACACCCACACTCCATCGCAACACAGCTCTGAATGAGGAGTATTATTCTGACCGAATGGCGTTAGAACTGCATCGGTACTTAGCGGGCGTATTATGCCCGCTTATGTACCGCTACGCAGTTCTCCGAGCGAAAGCGTCCATGAGGCGGAATAATACTCCTCATTCAGAGCGTCCGTCCCCCCAAAACACCATCCCAAAAATCTACCTCTGATACTCCAAATTTCCAAACTTAGTATACTGCGACAACCACGCAAGCTCCACCGGTCCTGTCGGACCACTCCTCTGCTTTGCCACAATAACCTCCGCTACGCCCTTCTTTTCTGAATCAGGATTGTAATATTCATCTCTGTATATAAACATGACGATATCCGCATCCTGCTCTATCGCTCCGGATTCTCGAAGGTCTGACAGCATAGGTCGTTTGTCAGGTCTTGACTCGACGGCTCGTGAAAGCTGTGATAAAGCTATGACCGGAACATTGAGTTCTCTCGCCATAACTTTAAGCGAACGCGAGATATCAGATATTTCCTGCTGTCTGCTGTCACTTTTTCTCTTTCCTGCACCTGTCATAAGCTGAAGGTAATCTATTATTACAAGGTCAAGTCCCTGCTCTATCTTTAGCTTACGACATTTTAAGCGAAGCTCTGATGCAGTGATTCCTGATGTATCATCTATCACAAGATTTGAGTTACCTATCTTTCGCACACTTCCTACAAGTTTATCCCAGTCTTCATCCTCAAGGTCACCTGTTCGTATCTTCTGTGAATCAACCATTGAATTCATGGCAAGCATACGCTTTATAAGCTGCTCCTTGCTCATCTCAAGACTGAAAAGAGCTATCGTGCTTTTGCTGTGAAGTGCTACATACTCGGCAATATTTAAGACAAACGCCGTTTTACCCATAGCAGGTCTTGCCGCTATAAGTATAAGGTCTGACTTCTGTAATCCTGCGGTCTTTGCATCTAAATCCCTGAATCCTGTTTCAAGACCTGTTATGTTACCCTTCTGCTTGGCAGCCTTCTCTATGCTGTCAAGTGTCCTTAGCACAACATCCCTTATAGGCTCAAACTCACTTCCGCCACGCTGCTGTATTACATCAAAGACACTCTTTTCCGTATCTTCGAGAATATCCTCCAACGGCTGTGCATCCATGTAACACTCTTTTGTTACCTGCTCGGTAACTTTTATAAGCCTTCTTAAAACTGCCTTTTCATGCACGATATCAGCATAAAATTTCACATTTGCTGATGTAGGAACGCCCGCTAGAAGTTCCCCAAGATACTCCACACTGTAAAGTTCAGGAGTAACCTCTTTTTCACGAAGTTTATTCTGAATCGTAACAAGGTCTGCTCCAACTCCGTCCCTGTACATTTCTACAAGAGCATCAAAAATTATCCCATACTGCTGTTGATAGAATTCTACTGATGTAAGTATCTCGGAACATATCATTATTGCATCCGAATTTAACATCATAGCTCCGATAACGGCTCTCTCCGCTTCCACATTGTGAGGTGGAAGTCTTTTTATCACTTCTTCTTCCACTGTTTTACCTCATATAAATATACTTTTAAGCCTGTTTTACGACAACTCTGAGTTCTGCTGTCACTTCCTTATGAAGTTTTATCTTGACATTAAATGTTCCGGGACTCTTTATAGGCACATCAAGTTCCATTTTCTTCTTATCAAGCTCATATCCAAGCTGGCTTTTTGCCGCTGCCGCAATTTCCTTTGTTGAAACAGAGCCAAAACTTCTTCCGCCCGAACCTGTCTTTATCGAAACCGTTACCTGCTTTTCCTCAAGTTCTTTTGCAAATGCCTTTGCAGCCTCAAGTTTTTCTTTTGCTACCTTCTCCTCGTTTTTCTTCTGAAGTTTAAGCTCATTAAGATTATTTGATGTTGCCTCAACACCGAGCTTCTTCTTTAAGATAAAGTTTCTTGCATAACCGTCATTTACCTTTACTATCTCACCTTTTTTTCCAAGAGATTTCACATCTTCCAATAATATTACCTGCATTTCTATATTTCTCCTTCCTCAATCATCTTATCTATTTCCTGTTTTAGCATATTTTTTGCGGTTTCCACATCAACATTTTCAAGCTGTGCAGCCGCCATATTTATATGACCTCCACCGCCAAACTTCTCCATCATGACCTGAACATTTACCTCATCAATCGAACGGGCACTTATATAGATTTTGCCCCTGTACTTTGTAAGTACGAATGATGCCTTAACTCCGTTTATGTCAAGAAGTGAATTTGCAATTTTAGAACCAAACACAGTAGGAGACTCGATACCTTCGCTCTTATTCTCAGCTATCGCAAAACCACCTTCATAAAGCTCTGTATCCTGAATAGCTGCCGCCCTTATCTTGTACTCGTTAATATCCTCTCTGAATGCCTTTCTTATGCGGACTGCATCTGCACCATTTCTTCTAAGATACGCCATTGCCTCAAATGTTCTGACACCTGTCTTATTTGAAAAATAATTGGTGTCTATCATAATACCCGCATACATTGCCTCTGCCTCCGCCGACTTGAGTTTAAGACCATTGCCTATATACTGTGATATCTCAGCAACCATCTCACTTGCCGATGACGCATACGGTTCAATGTAAAACAGTAAAGCCTTGTCAATGGCATCTCCCGCCTGTCTGTGATGATCTATAACAACAACGGACTGAGCCTGCTCGATAAGTTCAGGGCACTCCGTATAACTTGCTCTGTTTACATCAACGATCACAAGCAGGGTATTTTCATCTACAAGCTCTTTTGCCTCATCACCTGTTATGATCATATCGTCCTCATATTCCTTTGTATAAAATCTGTCTCTTATAGGTTTAACAGACTGGCTTACCTCATTTAATACAACATTTGCCTTTCTGTTAAGTGTCTTTGCAATACGGTATATACCTACTGAAGCACCAAAGGAATCAACATCGCCTATCGAATGTCCCATTACGACAACTCTTTCCTTGCCCTCTATAAGTTCCTTTAAAGCATGTGCTTTTACCCTTGCCTTTACTCTCGTGTTCCTCTCTATCTGAACGCTCTTTCCACCATAAAATTTTTCCTGGTCTGCCGACTTGACTACCGCCTGGTCACCGCCTCTTCCAAGTGCAAGGTCAATAGCCGCACGAGCAAGGTCATATCTTTCAACAAATGTGTCTTTTCCCACACCGATACCGATACTTATAGTGGCACTCGACTCGTTTCCGAGATTTATGCTCCTTATCTCTTCTAAAATACAAAAACGATTTGAACAGATTTCCGCAAGATAACTCTGTTTAAACAAAAACAGAAATTTATCTTTTTCCAGCTTTTTAGATATAGCATCTATCCCCTGCATATATTTGTTTATCTTTCTGTCTATCAGTGCCATGATAAGTGACTGTCTTATCTCATCAATATTGTCAATAAGCTCATCATAATTGTCAATATACAAAAGACCGACAACAAGATTTTCGGCCTCTCTTTTCTGCTCAAGTTCCATGATATCAGTCTCATCATACAAAAAGACAGAAATAAGCCTGCTGTTGTCCATAAGCTGACTTATGTCAGTTTTTATGGTATCATCATCATTTGCATTTTCTGACACAACGAGCTTCATAACAACACGATAATATTTATCCTCTGACTTTACATGTATGACTTTAACCTCATCTGAATCCGGAAGGCTTTCCAATGTAATCTCTTCAAATATATTTGCAATATTTCTTCTTGCCGCCTTCTTATTGACTATTACTGAAACAAATTCATCATTGCCCCACAACATGTGACCGTCCTCGCTCAGAACAGCAAAAGGAACAGTAAGAGTTTTCATCATACGCATCTGCATTTCGCCATAGTTTGCAGCAAATTCTATCAGATCCTTTTTTATTTTTCTTCTTCCTGAAAAACCGATAATAAAAGCTATCACCAGATAAAAAGCTGTATAAAATAACCCCATGACACCGGCTTTTACCGATACCGAAAAAAGCTGTATCGTCATCAGAATAAATAACAATCCAAAAACCAGAGGCCATCTCAGATATGTCTTGAGATTCCCTTTAAGCCTTAACCTATGTTTCATTCTATATACTATTCTCCATTCCTGCGCAACACTTAACGCATACTACCTTCATAATGCCTCAGCAGGGCTTATCTTATCTCTGCCCATATAAATATAAGTATATCATCAACAGATATTTACCGTCAAACTATTACTATTTCTCCCACCGGCCTGATGCTCCGCAAGGAAGAACAAGTCCGTTTGATGATACCGGAAGCCCTATTTCCTGTGCATCAACTTTTCCGCCTATCCTCTTAACAAGCTCTGTATTTAACATATAAGAAAGAACTGCCGGCTGTAATCCCGTTGTATAGGAATTTATCAAAAAGAAAAGTGGATCATCTGACAATATCTGTGTACAAAGCTGAATAAACGGATGTATCTTTTCCTCTATCTTCCATATCTCGCCTTTCGGTCCTCTTCCGTATGAAGGCGGATCCATTATGATTCCGTCGTATTTATTACCACGTCTTATCTCTCTTTCAACAAATTTCACACAGTCATCAACAAGCCAGCGGATAGGTGCATCTGAAAGTCCTGATGCCGCCGCATTTTCCTTCGCCCATGTCACCATTCCTTTTGATGCATCTACATGTGTGACGCTTGCTCCCGACGCTGCTGCCGCAAGTGTCGCACCTCCTGTATATGCAAAAAGATTTAAAACCTTTACAGGTCTTTTCGCATTTCTTATCTTCTCTCCAAACCAGTCCCAGTTTACCGCCTGCTCTGGGAAAAGTCCTGTATGCTTGAATTTAAATGGCTGAAGATTAAATACAAGTCTTTCATACTTTATCTGCCATGTATTGGGAAGGTCAAAAAATTCCCATTCACCACCGCCTTTATTACTCCTGTGATAATGTCCGTTCATTTTTTTCCAGCCTTTTGCCTTCTTAGGTGTATCCCAGATAACCTGAGGATCAGGCCTTACCAGTATATAATCTCCCCATCTCTCAAGTTTCTCTCCACCTGATGTATCTATTACTTCATAATCTTTCCAATTGTCTGCGATCCACATATGTTTTCCTCCATAAAATCTGTATTTATAATAATTTTGATATCTCTTTCAACATTTCATCTACCTTAATAGGTTTTGAAATATGTGCATTCATACCGGCCCTTAAAGATTCCTCTACATCCTCCGTAAATGCATTTGCACTCATCGCAACGATAGGCAGCTTCTTTGCATCATCTCTTTCAAGTGCTCTTATCCTCCTAGCTGCCTCATGACCATTCATAACAGGCATGTTTATATCAAGTATGATAAAATTATACTCTCCCTGTTCACTGTTTTCAAACTCCTCAACAGCCTTTAAGCCGTTTTCTCTTACAACTACACTTGCACCATGCATCTCAAGAATTGTTTTTGCGATTTCTGCATTAAGCTCATTATCCTCCGCCAAAAGTATCTTAATACCCTGAAGTTTTGATATCTCAGGGATATCATCATTTTTTTCAGCAGTATATTTATCACATTCCTCCCTGCTTGGATAAGGCAGACTTATCTCAAAACAAAATTCAGAACCTTTGCCTGGTTCACTCTGAACTTCAAGTTTGCCTCCCATAAGATGCACAAAATTGTTGCTTATCGCAAGTCCAAGACCTGTACCACCATATTTTGATGATGCATTCTGACCAACCTGTTCAAACGCAATAAATATTTTCTGCTGATCCGCCTTACTTATTCCTATACCAGTATCTTTTATATTAAACCTGATTCTGGCAGCTTTATTATCCGTATAGATTTCATTGATTCTTACCGTTATCTTTCCATTTTCAGGTGTAAATTTCAATGCGTTTCCTGCAATATTTAAAAGAACCTGACTAAGTCTTAACTCGTCACCTACAACAAGCGGCTTTTCATATTCCCTGTACAGTTCAAATGTGATATTTTTTGCATCTGTCTGTGGCTTCATAAGCATCTCTATCTTATCCGCAATCTTATCAAGACTCATAGTCTTATTTGCAAGCGTCATACGCCCACTCTCAATTTTAGAAAGATCAAGTATATCATTTATAAGTGTAAGCAGATGATGTGATGATGTCTCAATCTTATTAAGACACTCCTCCACCTTGCTGCTGTCATCTATATTTGCTTTTGCTATATCTGTCATACCTACAATAGCATTCATAGGTGTTCTTATCTCATGTGACATATTTGAAAGAAATGCTGTCTTTGCTTTGTTTGCAATGTCAGAATGAAGTTTTATAACATAACCGCCAAGGATATTTGAATATCTTTGAAGGTACCTTTTTTCACTCTTTTTGAAATGTTCTTTTTCCTTCTCAAAAACAACGCCACCCTTTATCATACCCTCAGCAATGATAATACTTATAATAGCATTTTCCAACATATTTTTATATGTGCTTAACCCTCTTACTTCACAATATTTTTTTATCTCCTCATCTGAGAGATCAAATATAACACGCCTGCTCTTCTTTATCTCGTCGAGTATCTTTCTGTCTATATGATTATTTACGGCAAGTTCTTTATTTACATACTTTTTATCTGATGACCATTGATATGTAATATTCGCATTCTTCTGCTCATCATCAAATTCATACACACTTACCCTGTTCAAATGATAAAACAGCCCTGCTCTCGCAAGAGCTATCTGAAGCGAACTTCTAAGATCTTTCGACTCCACAAACAGCTTTTCTATGTCTTTTATAAGTTTTTCATCTTCCTTAGATTTACTTTCATCCAATGGAATCTCATTATCTGTATTATTGTCCTCAAGATATTTATCTATCTCCCTATGCTCATCATCCCCTGACTGTTCATCTGCTCCATCATTATTATTCCTGTTTGCCTTGGCATATTTAAGTGCCACCTCAAATAATTTTTCAAACCACGCCTTACCCGTATTATATCCAAAGTAATATTTAATTCTGTTTATTTCCTTTTCACCAACATATATATTAGATAAAACCCTGCTTATCTCTCTGCGGAGCTTTCTCACATTTACCTCATCACAATTATGTATAAAGAACATAAATGCCGCCCCCGGAAGTTTTGCCACATAGACCTTTTTCTCACATCCGAATTTTCTAAGTTCACCGGCGATCATTACAATGAGATTGTCAGCATAGATATCTCCATAACATTCAACGATATCGTTCATGTTCTTTATATTGATTATCATAACCTCATGTATCTTATCCGGTTTTTCCTCTTCCAGCTCCACCGCTATCTGTCTCACACGTTCAAACGAATACAGTCCTGTAAGCGGATCCCTCTGACTTGCTATTCTCGCTCTTTCCTCCCTCTCTTTCTCACTTGTAATATCGCATAATCTTCCTACTATAAGTTCCAGTTTACCATAATCATCATATATTGCATTCCCCTCATATCTAAACCACTTCTCAACCTTTTTTCCATCTTCATCAAACTCTGCCCTGAAAATATCTGACTGTTCTTTCTTTGTTCCAAGAACCATTTCCATTACTCTCTGCCTGTTTTCACTGTCAAACCACTTACACTCTGAAACAAAATCAATCGCATTTTTTATAACAACTTCCTGCCTTTTTCCTGTTATAGAAGCATTTGCATGGTACTCATCATTAAACATATAATACTCAAATATGATATCATTTGAGTTTTTCATCGCTATATTCATATGAGTATCTTTTCTTATAAGTTCATCTATAAGTTCCCTCTGCTTTTCTATATATGTCCTGAACCTCTTAGCCATATAACGCAAAACAGGAAATATTATAAGAAACTCAAGCGTGATTCCTGCGACAAGCGGAACATACACCTGCACAAATGTTTCCCCTTTATATACATTCTCTAACAGTTCAATAGACCTGAATATATAAGCTATCGCAAAACATACATATGTAAGCAGCATTGTCTTGATAGTAAGATGTTCATCAAAATAAAGGCAGCTCACTATGACAGCAAGCAGCATTGACGCATAAATGCCTATACGATACTGTGCCATAAATACTGACACACATATAACGATACATGTAAGATTATAATGTTTGACAAAATTCTGCGATTTTGACAATCTTATTACGATACTTGGTGACAGACCGCAAAATGTCCCCACCACAAATGCTATAATGCACATATTTCTGCTAATTTCAAATAACCCCATATAATTCAAAAAAAGCATAAACCAAATAATTACAACAGCCTCAACCATCCATTTACAGATTTTTTTATTTACTTCTTCTTCATTTTCTATAAAAAACGGTGTATTATCCATAACTCTCCTCAATCCATCCTTTATATTTATTAAATCTCTATAAAAAGACAAATCTTTTACAATATTCTTTTTTATTATACCATTTTCAACCGCAAAAAAAAAGATATAGACACCGAAATGCCTATATCTTTTTGTCTAAAAGCCGTTTATCAGACAGTAATCGACAATATATCTATATTTTAAAAATCGATTACCAGCAAGCCAAGCGAATGTTCGCAATCCTCTCTTCTGCTTGCTCATAACAATATTAGTGTGCAAGTATAACTTTCTTAGGACATTTAGCTGCACAAGCTCCACATCCCTTACACTTGCTCTGGTCGATATGTGCAATATTGTTCTCTACATGAATGGCATCAAACTTACAAGTCCTTTCGCAAAGACCACATCCGATACATCCCGTATCACATACTGCCATAACCTTAGGTCCCTTATCTTTATTTGAGCAGGCAACCGCCCATTTTGCATCATATGGTACAAGCTCGATAAGTCCGTTCGGACATTCCTCTGCACACTTGCCACACGCAACACATTTTTCTTTATCAACTGTTGCAACACCATGTTCTACATGAATCGCGTCAAATTTGCAGGCTGCCACGCATGAGCCAAATCCCATACATCCGAATGAACAAGCCTTATCTCCGCGTCCCGGTATTGCTGCTGCTCTCTTACAATCTGAAATTCCATAATAGTTTGCCTTGATGCCTGCCTTGTCACATGTTCCTGAACATTTGACATATGCAACCATCTTTACGCTGTCTCCTGCTGCGACACCCATGACATTTCCTATCTTCTCGGCAACTGCCGCACCACCTACAGGACACGCATTTACAGGTGCTTCACCTGCTGCTATGGCCTTCGCCAAAGCATCACATCCTGCATATCCGCAGCCACCACAGTTGTTTCCCGGAAGAAACTCTCTTACTTCGATTTCTTTTTCATCAACAGGAACTGCGAATGCCTTTGCCGCAAATCCTAAAAGGAGTCCTATAAGAAGACCTATTACACCAACAACTACTGCTGCCATTATTACGCCTGTCATTTATACTCCCCCTTTCTATACAAGACCTGCAAAGCCGCAGAATGCTATTGCCATTAAGCTGGCTGTTACAAGTACGATTGGTGTTCCCTTGAAAGAATGAGGAATATCGTTAAATTCGATTCTCTCACGGATACTAGCCAATATAACAATAGATACTAGGAAACCAAGTGCCGTAAACAGACCTGTAACAACACTTTCTATAAAGTTGCAGCCGTTTGTGATGTTGTTAAGAGCAACACCTAAAACTGCACAGTTTGTTGTGATAAGTGGAAGATAAACACCAAGTGCCTCATAAAGAGGTGGCATAAACTTCTTTAATACCATTTCAACGAACTGAACAAGAGCCGCAATTATAAGGATAAATGCGATAGTTTCCAGATACGCAAGTCCCAAAGGAACAAGAATAAAATAATATATCGGATAAGTAATGGCAGATGCTATCGTGATAACGAATGTAACTGCCGCACCCATACCTGCTGCCGTTTCAACTTTCTTTGATACACCGAGGAAAGGACAGATACCGAGGAACTGACTAAGTACAACATTACTTACCAACATTGATGAAATCATAATCACAAATAAATTCACTTAAATCAATCCTCCTTTTTCTGAGCTTCGGCTGCTTTTGCTGCCGCCTCTTTTGCTGCTTTAGCCTTTGCTGCTGCTTCCTTAGCTGCCTGAGCTTTTGCTGCCTTTGCCGCAACTCTCTCAGCCTCAACAAGACCTTTGTTTGCTGCACAGCTTGAACCTATACAGCTTGCACAATTACCGCCACAGGCGATATTTGTATCATTTGTCTCAACATTTGTTGCAGAAGGCATCTTAAGTTTGTTCTGCAATGCCGTAAGGAATGAGAGAACAAGGAATGCTCCCGGTGCAAGTACGAAGAATGTAATATGATAATCTTCAGGGATGAACTGATGATTAAATATAGCACCACTTCCTAAAATCTCACGGCAGATACCGATACAGGTAAGACCAAATGTGAAACCAAGTCCCATACCAAGTCCGTCAAATATTGATGGAAGTACAGGATTTTTAGAAGCATAAGCCTCTGCTCTACCAAGAATAATACAGTTTACAACGATAAGCGGAATGTAAACACCTAACGCACTGTTGAGTGATGGCAGATATGCCTGTAATAAAAGCTGTATTATCGTTACGAACGAAGCAACGATTACGATGAATGCCGGAATACGAACCTTATCCGGAATAACTTTTCTAAGTAATGATATAAACGCATTGGAAAGTATAAGAACTGCCGTTGTCGTAAGTCCCATGCCAAGTCCGTTTATGGCTGAAGATGTAACGGCAAGAGTAGGACACATACCAAGCATCATTACAAAAGTCGGATTTTCGGTAATAATACCGTTTTTTAATCTCTCTGTACAAGAACTCATGTCTTTACCCCCTTACTTTCCAGTCTGAGCTGCGACAAATTTCAGAGCTACATTAACAGCTCTTGTCACACCTTTACTTGTAATTGTAGCACCTGAAATAGCATTAACCGTACCGTTATCTGCACTTCCGCTGCCATCCTTTACAACTGATAATGTTTTATCTGATTTCATTCCTACATACTGGCTGTTCCAAGTCTCTTTAGTCGAATTCTGACCAAGACCAGGTGTTTCATTGCTCGCATCAAGAATCTGAATACCAACAATCTCGCCCTCGTTTGTGACACCGAGTGCGACAGTTACTGCTCCGCCGTAACCTTTTCCGCTTACTTTAAGAACATAACCTGCCTGTGAGCCGTCTTTAGAAGCTGTTCTCGCTTCAATAAGCTCCTCACTTGTATATGAGAATGTATCATCATCTATCTTTCCTGCTGCGACATCTTTCTGGAATGACTCTACAGCCTTTGTAAGGGTATCATCTGCTTTAAACTCTGCGTCCTTATAAACAGCAGCATACGCTTCATTTGTAGCTTTCTCGTCTGCCTTTGCTATAGGATCTTTTGTGATTGTATAAACTCCACCGAGCAAAACACCTGCTATAAGTGTGATAACAAAAAGCATAATGGCATCATGCACAAGTGTTGATTTGTTTTCATTATTTGCCATCTTTAATTCCCTCCTTTCCAAATGGAACAGGAATAGTTACCTTTTCAATCAATGGAACTAACAGGTTACTGATAATGATGGCGTAAGAAACACCCTCTGCTGATGCACCGAAAATACGGAATATACCTGTAAGTACACCGAGAAGCACACCAAACACGATCTGTCCCTTTGGTGTGATAGGACTTGTAACATAGTCTGTTGCCATGAAAAATGCACCGAGCATAAGACCACCGCCACAGATTTCAGCAGCGAGATATGTAAGGTCAAATCCGCGTCCGCCAAATATAAGTGCAAATATCGCAAATGTTCCGATATAGCATACCGGAATTCTCCATGTGATAACTTTCTTTATAAGAAGATAAGCTGCACCGATAAGAAGTGCAAGTGCTGAAGTCTCACCGATAGTTCCTCCGATAGTTCCAAGGAACATCTTAAGAACACTTGTTGCAACCTGTGTCTTGCCGTCACCTGATGCAAGAAGGTCAGCAACTGCAGTAGCCTTGTCACCATTTTTGATGATTGCAAGTGGTGTAGCTCCCGTAACACCATCATATGTAAATGAAGTCATCTTTCCGGCAAATGAAATCATAAGGAAACATCTTGCTCCAAGTGCCGGGTTCATAAAGTTCTGACCAAGTCCACCGAAAAGCTGCTTTACGATGATTATCGCAAATACACTTCCAAGGATAGCCATCCATACAGGGAATGTTGATGACAGGTTGAGTGCCAAAAGCAGTCCTGTAAGTGCTGCACTTCCGTCACTTACCGTAACCGGAAGTTTCATAGCCTTCTGCCAGATGTACTCGGTAAGTACAGTTGTAGCAACGCAGGCTACAATAAGTATCGCTGCCTTTAAGCCGAAGTTAAATATACCAACGGCAGTAGCAGGCATAAGTGCGAGAAAAACATCCCACATGATACTTTTCGTAGAAGATTTGTCACGAACATGTGGTGATGATGAAATATTTAATAAATTACTCACCTTTTATCCCTCCTATTTCTTTCTTCTCTGAGCTGCCACATACTGACGAGCCTGCTTAAATGTCTGTGTAAGAGGACGTTTTGCCGGACATACATAAGTACAGCTTCCGCACTCATAACACTCCATGCCGTTAAGTTTTACAAATGTATCATAGTCATTGTTCATAGCAGCCTGTGCCATCTTCTGAGGTACAAGGTTGCCAGGACAGGCCTGAACACAGCGGCCACATCTGATACAAGCTGTCGGCTCATTCTCTGCGACTTCATCTCTTGTAAGTGCCAAAATAGAAGAAGATGTCTTTGTAACAGGAACATTGAGATCAAACATGGCAAATCCCATCATAGGACCACCTGAGATAATCTTTGCAGGATCCTGTTTAAATCCTTCACCCTCTGCCACGAGGTCTGCATGATTGCAGCCTATGCGTACATTTACATTGATAGGAGTGTTGAACGCATCTCCTGTAAGTGTCATGACTCTTGTGATAAGAGGTGTCTGCTTACAAACAGCTCTGTAAATAGCTATAACAGTAGATATATTGTCAACGATACATCCCGCATCAGCCGGAAGTTTTGCTGAATAAATCTTTCTGCCCGTGATGGCTGAGATAAGAGTACGCTCACCACCCTGTGGATACTTTGTCTTTAAAGGCATAACCTCGATACGGCTTTCTCCCTGGGCTGCTTTTTTCATCTTCTCAATAGCATCAGGCTTATTATCCTCTATTCCAATAACTCCCTCGGCTTTGTCAAAAAGTTTGAGTATGACTTTAAGTCCTCCGATTATCTCCTCCGGACATTCAAGCATCTGTCTGTAGTCAGATGTAAGATACGGCTCACACTCAGCACCGTTTACAAGAATATAATCAATCTTGTCAGGCTCCTTTGGTGTAAGTTTTACATTTGTTGGAAAACCTGCACCACCCATACCTACAATACCAGCTTCTTTTACAATGTTTCGAATCTCATCATTTGACAGTTTGGTATAATCTCTGTCCTCACCAAGCCCTTCAATACCGGTGTATTCTCCATCATTTTCAATAATCACGCAAGTTGCCTTAGAGCCATTTAAGAGCATCCTTGGTTCAACCGCCTTTACAGTTCCAGAAACTGAGCTGCAGATATTTGCTGAGATAAATCCGCTAGCTTCACCAATTTTTTGTCCAACAAGCACTTTATCACCCTTTTGTACAACAGGTGTCGCCGGTGCACCGATATGCTGTGACATAGGAAAAACCATATCACCTTTAGGCATAACAGTCTTTATAGGCAGGTCTTTGGACAATTCCTTTCCCTCGTAAGGATGAACACCCCCACGAAATGTTGCTTCACTCATTCTGGTTCCCCTTTCTTTTTATTTTTTTATATCTCTTTGTCCCCTATTATTTAAGATATAATGTCCCGACTTTCATTGTACCATTTTGCCGAGAATTGTCAATCTTACTACCGAATAATTAAGCATAATCGCCAAAAATGGTAAAAATACTGTGATAATAATTATGCAATAAGCAAACGGCCAATTCGGAACTTTTTGTTTTATAGAACTAACCATTCTATAAAGTAAAAAAACTCCTATGTACTAACATAAGAGTTTCTAAAGCTGCTAACGGGATTTGAACCCGTGGCCTCCGCCTTACCAAGGCGACGCTCTACCTCCTGAGCCATAGCAGCGACTACAGACGATATTATATATTATTTTGTCTTGCATTTCAAGTATTTTTTACACTCATATTTTAAAATTTGTAACAGTTTACAAAATGCCGGATTTTCTACTCATGTTATGTGACAGGCAGCAATCACAGCTTCTCATGTCAAGCGGATATTCGCAATCCGCTTTGCTACTTGCTCATAACACTATTAGCTGCT
>NZ_JAHLQE010000132.1 GCF_018918235.1 Eubacterium sp. MSJ-13 | reverse complement strand
TAATAACAATATATAGTCTAACGGCTTTCTAATAAACCACTTTTTCAGTGCTCTCCTTATAGAAGTGGGGGATTTCTTGCTCACGGTGTGTTAAATCTGTCAGAAACCTCACCCCCCATTATCAGCCAAGCTGAAAATCATCAAACAATGTAAGCTGTTTATATGTTATATTTTGCCCGAAGCCTTAGATCATGAAGGGTTCTGCATATCAATTCCATCGTATAATCAGGCGAGTATAAAATTCCTGAACTCAAAAATAAACCTTCTATATAGTTTCTTCTATAAAATTCCATAGTAAGATGACATACCTCCTCTGGTGTAAATGAGGTCCTCGGCACATCATTTGATACACGATTTATACAATACTTACAATTGTAAATACATTCATTTGTAAAAAGTATCTTAAGCAGTGATATACATCTGCCATCAGCAGCAAAACTATGGCATATACCACATGACATGGCATTTCCAATGTCTCCCTTAACACCATCACGCTGTACTCCACTAGATGTGCAGGCAACATCATACTTAGCTGCATCTGACAAAATCTGTAATTTTTTCATAAGACTTGTATCATTTTCAAAAATCATTTTCACACCTCGTTACGAACAGTTGTTCCAAACATTTGTTTTTATATTATCACCATATTACATTAAAGTCAACAACCATATTATTCCTGTATTTCTAACTTTCCATCTTTTTGACACAGCATATAAATATACTGTAATATGTACACCGTGATGCAATCGTGAAAAAATATTTTTCCCTTTACATCATATCATTTAAACTTATCAACAATAGGGAGGGTACTCATGAAAAAAAAATTATTATCAAGATTACTGATTTGTTCATTGATCATACAGTCTGTTTTCTCATTATCAGAAATATTGCAGCTAAAAGATAAAATACACGCATCTGCTGCAACGACCGGCAAAAGTCCATTTACAAGTTCAACATACACTCACAGCGATACATTTAACGGCTACAATATATATCATGGCATAGATGTATCCAAATATAACAATAACAATGGTGCCATAGACTGGAACAAAGTAAAAAAGGCAGGTGTTGACTTTGCAATAGTCCGTGTAGGATACAGAGGATATGGAAAATCCGGCACTCTATGCACCGACCCTTACTATACGGCTAATATCGAAGGTGCCCTTGCCGCCGGAATAAAGGTCGGCGTTTACTATTTTACAGAAGCACTTACAACAGATGAAGCACGAGAAGAAGCTGAGTTCTGTATAAGCAAGATAAAAGATTATGATATCACACTTCCTGTTGCTATAGACTACGAATTCCCAACAGACGGTACAAATCCAATAGGAAGAATGTATGATGCAAAATTAAGCAAATCAACTGCCACTGCAAATGTAAAAGCATTTTGTGCTGCCGTAAAAAAAGCAGGATATACCCCTCTTGTATATGCAAACAAAAGTGACTTTTCAAACCTTATTGATGGCAAATCAATCGGCAATTCATATAAGGTATGGATTGCTAACTACACAACAAAAACAACATACGCAAACAAATACGAATACTGGCAATATACAAGCAACGGAAAAGTAAATGGCATCACAGGAAAAGTAGACTGTAATTTCTGGTATACAAAAAACAATATAAACGATGCAGATGTCACCGCATCACCTGTTATAACACCTACAAGCACACCTAAACCAACTACAAAACCAACTGTTAAACCAACGGCTAAACCGACTACAAAGCCAACTGTTAAACCAACCACTAAACCGACTGTCAAACCAACCACTAAACCAACCGTCAAACCAACGGCCAAACCGACTACTAAGCCAACCGTCAAACCGACTACTAAGCCAACCGCTAAACCAACTACAAAACCAATAAATACGCCTGACACCTCCACAAAAATAAGTGCACCCAAACCTTTTAAAACAGTTTCGTCAGCAAAATCAATTACACTTAAATGGACTGCTCCTAAAAATGTAACCGGCTTTGAAATATACCGCAGGGACTATTACGATGGTGATTACAAAAAAATCAGGACAATTACTAATGTTAAAACCCAAAAATATATTGATAAAAATGTTGAAAAAAATCATGAATACTATTATAGAATCAGAAGCACAGGCTCACAATCAGGCACAAAAATATACAGCAACTGGCTTTCACGCACAGCTTCTGCCGCACAAAGCAGTGCTGTGATAACAACAGGTCCATTAAAACTTTTGAAAAATCCTTCTGCACAGGCAGATGCCCTAAAGACAATACCAAAAAACTCAATACTTGAATATACCGGAAAAACAACCTTTAAAAATAATACAACATTCCTGCATGTAAATTATCATGTAAAAAACAAAAAATATGGATGCTGGCTACCGGCTGACACAACGCTAAAATATTATAAAGGTGGAACTGCAAAATCTTCTGTAAAACTCCTTAGCGAAGCCAAATCCATTACAAATGCATTAGTAAATATTCCATCTGGTTCATATATGGCTGTCCTAAGTACAAAGAAAGTCGGAGCACTTAAATTTTACAAAGTAAGATACTCTGACACGACGAAATCATATGTAGGATATGTAAGTGCAAAAAACATCCGCCTGCAATAACAAAAAGTCACAGAAATCAACGGAAACTCCGTTTTTCTGTGACTTTTTATTATTTTTAATTATATGATGTAATGGCTATCTGTGTTCTTTCTCAAACATCATTATATATCATTCTTTATAATCATATTTAAATACTGTAACCGACATAGGCGGAAGATTAAACTCTATTGAATAGTCCTTATTTTCGCATGTGATTTTCTCCGCTTTCACCGTCTTTTTAATATTTACTCCGGTTCCACCAAACCTCTCTTCATCTGATGATAAAACTTTTACATAATCCCCAGCACACGGCACTCCCGTGCGGTATTTCTCATACTGTACCGGTGTAAAGTTACACACAAACAGAAGTTGATTTCTCGCTGAACTTCCACGGCGCACAAAACTTACAGTGCTCATGCTTGCATTATCACAGCTCATCCATTCAAATCCTATAGGTTCACAATCATTTACATACATTGCATCGTATTTCTCATATAGTCCATTAAGCTCCCTGACATATGTCTGCATCTTCTGATGCATATCATAATCAAGAAGTTCCCAATCGAGACTGCGTTTTTCACTCCACTCTCTGAACTGTGCAAACTCCTGTCCCATGAAAAGAAGTTTCTTTCCCGGATGACCATACATAAATCCATATGCCGTACGGAGATTTGCAAACTTCTCCTCATACTCACCCGGCATCTTTTCTATCATAGAACATTTTCCGTGAACAACCTCATCATGTGAAAGCACCTGAATAAAGTTCTCACTGTATGCATACTGCATACTGAAAGTAAGTTTTCCATGATTGTTTGCCCTGAAATAAGGATCAAGTTTCATATATTCAAGGAAATCGTTCATCCATCCCATATTCCACTTGAACAGGAATCCAAGTCCATTCATCGAAACAGGAGATGTAACACCTGCCCATGCCGTTGATTCCTCAGCAATAATCTCTGTTCCCGGACACTGTTTCTCAAACTGCTCATTCATATGTCTGAAAAGATTTATGGCATCATAATTTTCATTGCCTCCCTTTTCATTTGGAAGCCACTCTCCATCATCTTTTCCATAATCAAGATAAAGCATTGACGCAACTGCATCAACTCTGAGTCCATCCACATGGAACTCTTTAAGCCAGAAAAGTCCATTCGCAATAAGGAAATTCTCAACTTCTCTCTTGCCATAATTGAAAATATAAGTTCCCCAATGAGGATGCTCACCTCGTCTTGGATCAGGATGCTCATAAAGCGGCTGCCCGTCAAATCTTCCAAGACCATGCTCATCCTTTGGAAAATGTGCAGGAACCCAGTCAAGAATTACATGTATACCTTTTTCATGCATATAATCAACAAAATACATAAAGTCTTTAGGTGTTCCATATCTTCTTGTAGGTGCATAATAACCTGTCACCTGATATCCCCATGAACCATCAAACGGATGCTCGGCAATTCCCATAAGCTCTACATGCGTATATCCCATCTTCTTAACATACTCAGCAAGCATAGGTGCCATCTCACGATATGTGTAAAATCCATCCTCCGTGCCGTCATCCTTTTTGCGCCATGATCCAATATGAACCTCATATATAGCCATAGGTTCTTTGCGAAGTTTGTTTCTATCCTTCTTTTCACGCTCACGCATCCATTTTGTATCATTCCACTTAAATCCGCCTAAATCCGCAACAACCGATGCATTTGCCGGACGCAGTTCCGCACTGTTTGCATACGGATCTGCTTTCATAAGAACTTCACCCGTTCTTGTAAGAATCTGATATTTATAAATCGCACCCGGCTCTACTCCCGGAATAAACAACTCATAAACGCCTGAAACCTGAAGTGTTCTCATAAGATGGAGCCTGCCATCCCACATATTGAAACTTCCTACCACACTTACTGCTCTTGCATGAGGTGCCCACACTGCAAAATATGTTCCCTTCACACCGTTTATAGTCATAGGATGTGCACCAAGCTTTTTATATATCTCGTAATGCTTACCTTCCGCAAAATAGTATAAGTCTTCATCACCAATCTGCGGTTCAAAACAATACGGATCTACATATTCTATAACATCATCCTCAGAATACTGAACTTTAACCTTATATGGTGCTCTGTAATTTTTTCTCGGAATATATTTTCCAAAAAAACCTGAACCCTCATCTATTTCCTCTAATTCAAGCTCATTTTTTCCAGACATATCTGTTATAAAAACTCTTTCAGCTTCAGGTCTATATACCGTAAAGACCTGGCCTCTGCCAAAGCTGTGCAATCCCAGTAAATTGTGTGGTGCATTGTGTCTGCCCTCAAGCAGCTCATCATATTCAACCCAGTTAATCCACTGATCCATCTTTTCCTGCATACGCTTTCCCCCGAATCTTTTTTGTAGCATGAACAGCCGGGTATGACTGTTCATGTTATTATTTTTCTTTGATATACGCTTACAAAATGCTTTAAATCTCTAAACTTTCTATATTCAAATACACTTTTTACAGCGTTTTTTATCTATAGTATCATTTGCTTAGATAAGATCATCAACAGCCTTTGCCATCTGCTCTGACTTCTTGTCAGCATCCTCAAGAGATGTTCCGACAACACCATAGTAAAATTTAATCTTTGGCTCTGTTCCTGAAGGTCTTACACACATCCATACATTGTCCTCCATGTCAAAGTAAAGTACATTTGACTTAGGAAGTCCTGTAGGCTTAACCTCACCTGTCGCAAGGTCTGTAATAGTATCTGCCTGATAATCCCTGAATGAAAGAACCTTGTGTCCGTCAATCTCTTTAGGAGGATTCTTACGAAGGTCTGACATTATCTCCTGAATCTTTGCAAGTCCCTCGATACCTTTCATCGTAACAGCCTTTACACCGTCCTTGCAGTATCCGTATCTCTCATACATCTCAATCATTGCATCCCAGAGTGTCATATCCTTTGTCTTATAGTAAGCTGCTGCCTCGCAGAGAGCCATAGTAGCAACGATGGCATCCTTGTCTCTTGCATGAGTACCGATAAGGCATCCATAACTTTCCTCAAATCCAAAGAGATATGTACCCTTGCCTGTTGTCTCAAAGTTAAGTATCTGCTGTCCGATATACTTAAATCCGGTAAGAACTTCGATAAGGTCTACTCCGTAATACTTTGCAATCTCATCCGCAAGATTTGATGTAACAATAGTCTTGATAAGTTTTCCATCCTCAGGAAGTCCTTTTGTTTCCTTTATCTGGGAAATCTCATAATCTGCAAGAAGGCATCCTGACATATTACCTGTAAGAGTGATATACTCTCCTGATTTTATATCTTTTACATATACACCAAGTCTGTCTGCATCAGGATCTGTAGCAAGAACAAGGTCTGCGTCCTTTTCCTTTGCAAGTTTAAGAGCAAGTTCAAATGCCTCTGCTGCCTCAGGATTTGGATAACTTACAGTTGGGAAATCTCCGTCAGGAAGCTCCTGCTCAGGCACAACATAAACATTTTTAAATCCAAGTTCTTCAAGAACACGCCTTGCCGGGATATTTCCTGTACCATGAAGTGGAGTATAAACAATCTTAAGCTTGTCTCCCATCTCTTTTATGCTGTCCCAATGGATAACCTGTTTTTTAAGTTCCTCAATATATTTATCATCAATATCCTTACCAATCTGCTGGTATAATCCCTGCTCAATGGCATCATCTTTTGACATTGTCTTAACTGTATTGTAATCAGTAACAGCCTTAACCTCGTCCATAATACCTGTATCATGAGGTGGTGTAATCTGCGCACCGTCCTCCCAGTATACCTTGTAACCATTGTACTCAGGTGGATTGTGGCTTGCCGTAACATTTATGCCTGCTACGCATTTAAGTTCTCTTACTGCATATGAAAGTTCAGGTGTAGGTCTGAGTGACTCAAATACATATGCTTTAATTCCATTTGCTGCGAGACAAAGTGCTGCTTCATCTGCAAATTCAGGTGACATATGGCGTGAATCATATGCGATTGCAACTCCCTGTGACTGTTTTCCTGCCTTTATGATATAATTTGCAAGTCCCTGTGTAGCCTTGCGCACTGTGTAGATGTTCATACGGTTAGTGCCAGCACCGATAACACCTCTGAGTCCTGCTGTACCAAACTCAAGGTCCTGATAAAAGCGTTCCTTGATCTCATTATCATCATCTGCTATAGCTTTAAGTTCAGCCTTTGTTTCCTCATCAAAATAAGGGTTTGCAAGCCATGACTCATAAATCTCTTTGTAATCCATCTTGTATATCCTCCTCTTTCTGCTCTTTTATATTTAATTTTAATCTATATACTGCAATATCTGCCCATGCCACGCACGTTCATCCTTGCATCATATCTAATTGTCCGCATCCTCGACCAACTCTGAAAATGAAAGCTTTGCATTCTTATCATCATCAAGAATATCTATCGAGTAGCTTTTTGTCACATAACCTGTCTGACTCAGCGTAATAGTCTGCGAGCCTATAACCTTTGTAAATTTGCAGGGAACAATTCCCTTATAAACATTATCAAGATAAACCTCTGCACCTTCAGGTGCTGTTACTGATATCGTGTGTTTACTATCAATCTTCTTTGTCTTACTCTTTGAAGCTGACGCTGTAGCCTTAGGTGACGCTGTAGCTTTAGCAGTACTCTCAGGTGCTGCCGTAACCGCAGATGCTGAATCTTCCTTCGGTTGAAGACTTATATTTATGGTTTTATCTGCCTCGGCAACTGTAAGTCTTCCCGTATATGTATTATATCCATTGAGAGTAGCTGTAACAGAATAAGTTCCATAATTTAACGATATTGCTTTGCTGTAATCAATCCTCGTTCCATTTATAAACAGATATGCGCCCTGAGGATCAACCTTGAATCTGACATTTCCAACATTTTTTACATTCTTTTTGTAATCGCCAAAATCAAGTATACTCTCCTTATCCTCTTTTACCGTAACAGTCTTACTGGCTTTTGCCATACCCTTATTTATCGTGACACGATATGTCCCGCAGCTTACAGTTATGAGCATATTCTTAGTAACAGGCAGAATAATGTCATCATCAACATTTATCATGCCCCCCATAAAATCATTATAATTCTGTAATCTTATATAACCATGCCCCTCCGTTCTCACAACAGAATACACCTTATATCCTATACCGCGTACTGTAAGCTCATCTGTATCACTAAGCTCAAGCATGTCCACTTTCTTGTCATCAGTCGAACCAAAATAAGTCTGAGACGAATACTGATAAAGTTCTCCTGCTACTTCCATAGAACTCTCATCCGTATCAAAAGTAAACTTGTCTACATTAGTGTATTCCCATGCATTTTCTGGCACTTCCATAGATACAAGACCAGCATCACTTGTCCTGTACTTAACATTCATAAGCTGCCCCTGTTCAAGCTCGTCCCCATCAATCTCCTGTTTGTATTTATCAATAATGCTGGCAGTATCATCATAATTTACGATTGTATCAACATCAGTATCAATTTCCCTGATAGAAATCTGTTTAAGTTCCTTATCTATATGCGTGATAACCCCCGTAAAAGTCTGTGTCTCATCAGGTTCAGAAGTTGTCTGTACATTTTTCTGCGAACCGGCTGACATCCCACATCCGCATAAAACTCCTGCCAGAACCACTACTCCCATCAAAAAACGCAACAGCCTGACCTTTATACTTCTGCACATTAATATAACCCCCTAAATCAAAAAGTCAGTGCACAGTCACCTGACTGTTACCGTACACAGCCTGACATCAGGTATCAGACCTGCATATGTACAATAACCTCTGACTTACACTGTACCTTTTGATTATACCTCAAAACAACTTAAAAAAAAAGTCAAACTATTAAATCTTTTATCTTAGCGATAAATTTTTGTCTGTCAGATTCCTGTTTCCTTATTTTTTCAAGTTTTTCATAGTTTTTTTCTGAAATCCATGTCTTTTTTCCGTTATAATAAAAATTGACCAGTTTCCAATATTTTTCCGGATAAAGCAAAAGAGCGTACAAAACTTCTATCTCCCCTGATTCAATTTCCCTGCCCTTCATATATTCCTTAACGATTGCTATCCCCATTTCACTATTCCAGCCATTTTTTTCCATAGTCTTTCTAAGCCAGTCATACAAGTCCGTAACCTGAAGCCCGACTGCAGCTTTCTCAAAATTTGATGTAATTATATTTTCCCCTGCAAACGACAGATTATGATAGTTATAACTTCCATGAATTATCCTGTTTTCACTTATTGTTCTCTCACATAATCTGTCTATACCACATTTTTTTATATATTGAAGTGCCGCAGCTCCCTGGTCATAAAATTCCTTAAACGAATTTAAAATGCTTATTTCCATGCGGTTTTTCTGTTTTTTTGCTTTTATATAACTATTAACACGCTTCATTTCATTATTGTGTTTTTCAAACAGGGAAACAATGTCTATCTTAGATGTATTAAATTTAACTGTCGAACCAGATTCAAGTCTCATAAATTTATGTAAATCCGCAAGATGTGCTGCTGCCACACAGACCTGTCTTTCGTCTTTCACATCACAGTCCTGTGCCTGAAACCATCTTCTTATAACCCACTTTCCACCACAGGGATCCTCACTTATATATTTGTCAGAATTGTTTTTGAGAGCAATATCAACAAATCCATATCCGTTCTCAAGAAGTTTCTCTTTAACGCTCTCCTCAAATAAAACCCTCGCTTCATCTTTAAGATATGGCTTTACAACATAAAATTTATCTCCGCTCTCGATAACAACTGAACCCCTGACACGCCTTCTCGTTTTTATATCAAGCTCATACTGTTTAAGCACTTCGTCAACTTTTTCATCCATTCCCATAAAAAACACCTCCATAACATACCTGTACATTTGTATCTTATTCAAGGTATGCTATGGAGGCGGAAATTAGAACTTTACTTTTATCCTTCAATCGCAATATATTTCTTTTCTTCTACTTCTTTTTCAGGCTCTTTCTTAGGAACAAAGAGTTTCAAGATGCCATGTTTAAACTCAGCCTTAACATCTTCCTGTTTAACAGCCTCGCCAACATAGAAACTTCTCTGACAAGCCCCTGCATAACGTTCTTTACGGATATATCTGCCACTGTCTTTCTCCTTTTCATCTTTATCAAGACCTTTAGCAGCGCTGATAGTCAGATAGCCGTCCTCAATAGAAGCATTTATCTCATCTTTGGTAAATCCAGGCAGGTCAACCTCAAGTTCATAACCGTCTTTTTTCTCTTTAATATCGGTTTTCATAATCCTTCCTGCTTTTTTACCATATAATTTCTTTTCCGTATTCTTCATGCTCTTATCGAAATCATAAAATGGAAATTCATCAAACCAGTCATCAAACAAATTTTCTCCAAAAATACTAGGCATTAACATAAGTCATCTCTCCTTTTTCATATATGCTTTTTTACCTTGTTTCATGGAACCGGGATGTTTCAAGAACTAAAAAATTTTATTTTTATTTTGATTTCAATCTCCAAATCCGATTGTCTGATTGAAATCTCATTTCTTTTCTTCTTTTTGTTCCCTTCCTTTGTTCTGATTATGTTATATCACTTTTATTAGCACTCGTCAAGAGTGAGTGCTAATAATTTTTGTGAACTTTTTGTGTCTTTTATTCTGTTTTTTTCTATCTTTTCTGCTTTCTCTGTTTTTCCTGTTATAACTCGCTATCAGATGCTATAGCAGCATACATACCTATCAGAATGAAGTTTTTGACTTCCTTGATAATGGATAATGTTAAATATTCCACTTACATCGCCATCTCAACTACTGATACCAATAGCACCGCAAGGCAGGCTGCTACCGCAACAGTCAAAAGGCTCTTTCTCCTGTATGCAAAGAAAACACCGACTATAGTTCCTGCTATTCCGGAAATCAGATCTGCTGTTGAATAAATTATTGCCGGGAAAGTCATTGCACCAAGCACCGCATAGGGCACATATGCGAGAAACGATTTGATAAATCTGTTTTCAACCTTTCCGGTAAACACTGTGAGTGGTATCGCCCTGATAAGATATGTAACGCCTGCCATAACTATAAGATATATAAAAAATGTTTTTGTATTCATTTGTCTGCCTTTCTGACTATTCTAATGCCTGTTCATATAAAATTCTATCAGCTTTTATTTTCTTCTGTATCAGCTGCATCATCAATCGGATAAAGCAGTGCACCGACTGCCGATGCTATTACGGCACATATTATTATGACAAAACCTGATGATACCTTATTTAAAACAGGAAGCCACTTAAACATACAGCTTAATATCACTGCTATTATTATCACTTTCAAAAATCTGCTGTCGTCCCTTGCTGCCGGAAGAATGATTGCGAGAAACATTCCATATATCATTATGCCAAGTGCATCACTTATAACTCCCGGAAGAATACCGCCAAGCAATGCACCAAATGTTGTTCCTGCTATCCAGCCTATATATGAAACTGAAATTATACCCAACATATAATACTTGCTTACTGTCTTATTTCTACTGACCGAAACAGCAAATATCTCATCTGTGACACAAAAACTTACCGCCATTCGTGTCGGCTTTTTAAAGGTACTGTCAACCTTTTGTGCAAGCGACAGCGACATAAGAGCATATCTTATATTTATTACAAGCTGCGTCAATGCCATCTCGACAAGACCTCCGCATGCCGCCATTATCTCAACACCTGCAAACTGTCCGGCTGAAGTAACATTCGCAACTGATATAAGTATTGCCTGCCATGGCGTAAGACCTGCCGAAACAGCCATTATCCCAAATGCAAAACTCACCGACAGATAGCCGAGTGCTATCGGTATTCCATCCTGTACTCCTCTTTTTATATCATTCTTTTTATCTAAACTATCGTATTCCATTTTCATCTTTCCCTACCAGTATATTTTTTGTACATTATTTAGTTTCGACAGTAACTTCTATATTTGGTTAAACGCCTTATATTTTATTACAGCGAAAGCCTCCCTGACAAAGCTGTTTGGTATCGTGATCGGTTTTGTTTTTGCACTTGCACCGCTCACATCTGTATATCCCATCTTCTTTGCTATACACTTTGCCCTGTAAATATGAAAATCATTGCTCACAATAACTGTTTTTTTCATTTTGCTTCCTATTAAATCTGCACTAAACTGTAAATTTTCATTTGTGTTTTTCGATTTATCCTCAAGGATGATCCTGTCACTTTTTATACCATTTTTTATTAGATACCCAGCCATTGCCTCAGCTTCTGTTATATCCTCGCCTTTGCCCTGACCCCCGGACACAACAACTTTTGTATTCTCATTTTTATTAAGATAGTCAAGAGCCACATCCAGACGATACTTCAAATTCAAAGTAACTCTTCTGCCATTTACCCTTGCGCCGAGAACCACAACATAATCTGCATTTTTCTCCGGCTTTTGAACCGCATTTTTAATAATAAATCCTTCTGCGACACCGAAAACTCCCAAAAATATGACCGT
The DNA here is from genome assembly GCF_018918235.1 of Eubacterium sp. MSJ-13. GTDB lineage: Bacteria > Bacillota > Clostridia > Lachnospirales > Lachnospiraceae > Butyribacter. The sequence continues at coordinate 1,886 of NZ_JAHLQE010000132.1, read as the reverse complement.
ACATACCAAAAGTATAACTGACACGATCTTAGGTAAATGCAGTCTGCCATGATAACACATCCACGAAACTGTTCCCGCCGCTGCAAGCACCACTCCTAGAAGCATCCAAAAATAAGTAAACGAATTATTTAACCCGATAATAACCGCATAAACGCCAAAATATACTATGGCGATAACAGCAAGTATCCATAAAATAACAGCTGAAATCATAACATCCTCCCACTTATTGCTCTGCGCAATAGGAGTGTGGGATTTCCTTGATAGTTTTAAACTGCACAACTGCATACGCCTTGCCCGTCTCATCATCAAGCGATACAAATATTTCATTTTCCTGCTCACAGATAACAGGAACGATAACATCGCCAAGAAGTGCCTGCTTTTTATATTCAACACGAAGCTCTTTTACCGGTTCCTTTGCTTCAAGCTGGTTCATCGCCATCCTTACATACTGGCCATTGTTCACATGATGATTAGTATCAAGCTGTGATTCCTGCACCACAAACTCCCTGCCTTTCACCCCACCCTCAGGAACTTTTATCTTTCTCGGAGCATAATCCATCTCAAGTGGTTCATGTGTGCCATAAACATCTCCTATCTCAGGAGTGACTATCATAGGCCTGTTTTTCTTTAAATCCATAAGTACCCAGAGTGAATTGGCAATGGCAACCCTGCTGCCATCCTCCTTTGTAATAAGAAAATTTCTATGACCAAACATTTTTTCATATCCAAACGACTGTGTACCGATCACAATATTTTCTCCCATCTTAGGATACTCATCAATCACAATCTGCCACGAATTAAGAATCCATGCCATCTGTTTTTCCTTGTGAAACTCAAGCCCGACTCCTAGATCCTCAGACTGAAAATTAGTGCAATCCTGCATATAATTTATAATACCATCAAGTGTAAGCCTTGCATCACTATCAACCTCGCTGTATCTTATCCTGCTATTAAATGTGTACATATATCTCAACCCTTTCTATTGGTATATTTAAATACAAGAAACTCCAGAGCTGGCACTCTGGAGTTCTCACTGACTCACATGGAATCATATCAACTTTTCTTAGCTAATCTCATTATATGCTTGTTTCACACAAAAAACAACCATTATATTGAAAACAGGATTCATTTACTAATTTAGATACTCACACAATATCCTGCTCTCAGATTATCGTATATAAATAAACACTACAACTATTTTACTTTTACTGTAATCTTCTTACATACACCATTATTTGCCACTACGGCAATAGTACATTTTCCTTTACTCTTTGCTGTAATCTTACCACTCTTTGATACAACTGCCACCTTTTTATCAGAGCTGTAGTAACGATACACTTTTGCATGAATAAGCTGTTTCTTTTTACTGTTTTCTAACTTTGTTTTAGCTTTTATTGTAAATGTCTGACCACTCTTTATGCTCAGTTTATTTTTATTTACAGATATTGAAACAGCATTAGTACGATTATTTTTTTTCATTGCTACATGTAACTGATTTGATTTCGCAATATAAACCTTTTTGCCATCTACCAGCTTATATGCAACAATATAATATTTATAACACTGATTGTTCTTTAAATTCTTCTGCATCACACTACGCTTGCCATTTGTAATCTTGGCAAATTTCTCAAATTTTTTCTTACCATTGCAGTATGACCAGTAACAATCATAACCTGTAGCTCCCGCATATTTTGCCCATGAAATTTTAACCTTATGGTTTCCATCTTTTCCCATTGCCAGGAAAACAGGAAGCTTCAACTTAACAACCTCAGATGGTGAAAGCTTTGACTGATCTTTTACACCTGGCTTTTTACTTGGCTTAGTTGTCGGTTCTGTCGTCGGCTGTACACTCGGCTCTGCTGTTGGTTCTGTCGTCGGCTGTACAC
>NZ_JAHLQE010000071.1 GCF_018918235.1 Eubacterium sp. MSJ-13 | reverse complement strand
AGTCATCTGTTATCTGGTCAAGCTCGTCCTGTGTAATCTTACCCGCTGCAAAATCAGCCTTAGCATCTTTTAATTTCTGTGGTCTTAAAAAACTTCCCACAAAATCATATCTGAATGGTGTTTTTAATATACTCATCTATATAACCTCCTGTTTTTTTCTTTGTTCTTATTCATGTTAAAATTTTAAATACCAGTTTATAAATTTACGAATAACAATGCTTTTGTTTTTCTGAGGTTATATTATCATTTCACCATTACATTTGTATAATATCTTTATTTTGCTGTTTGCTATAGTTTAAAACTATGGCAAAACACTGTTCTATCTTTGCCTTTGCGTTTTTAACAATATCGGTAATTCTATTCCTGTAAATTCTCCAACTCTATCTGCTCTATTAGTTCCAAAACAATTTCCTCATTCTCCTCAATTTCGTCTGCTATCTGTGATATATCTTTACCTTTTGAAAGTTTCTTTTTTACCTGATTTTTTTAACTTTCACTTCTTCCTTTAATTTTTAATATTATCTTATCATTTATCATCCCATTTCAACTATATCACTCTTACATCCGAATTACACTTACTTCGATATTCTCTCGGTGTCATCTTATATCTCTCTTTAAAAACTCTGTTAAAAGTTCTCTGACTTTCAAAGCCACAGTCCAGCCAAATATCTGTTATTGTTTTCGCTGAATTTTCCAGAAATGATACCGCATGGTTTAATCTTATACCATTTACATATTTATTAAAATTGCAGTGAAATGTTTTTGCAAACATCCTCGATAACGCATATTTATTTACGCACAGATCATATGCCATCTTCTCAAGATTTAATTCATTTTTAAAATTCTTTGCTACATATTCCACTGCATTATATATAAGGTCATTACTGCCTATCGTACTTTTTTCGACCATTTCCATTTCAGAAAATATATGTGCAAGTATCACCTGAATATATGCTTTTATCAGCATTATGTCTTTTATATTTTCCCTGTTACTGATAATCGCCTTTATCACGCATATTATGTCATGGTGCAGATTTTTCTTTTTTATAATAGGATTTTTCGGACTATACTTCTCAAGTTCCATACAATAAGCAGGAAACATTGATGGCTCAGGGTACAGATAAACTACTTTATTATCATTAGTGTCAAACACCTGATAATGATGGATGACATTCGGAAATACAATGGCAAAATCGCCCTCATCCATATGATATAATTCCTGTCCCACACCAAGCTCAATGTTTCCTTTAGTCACATATACCATCTCCATTGCTTCATGAAGATGCGGCGGCACATGAACCGTCTTTTTCCACTCAACAGATATTCCATCAATTCTGTTTTCGTATGTTGCAAACAAAGAAACAACCCCTCTAAAAATCATTTTCAAATGCCGCCGATAACCTCAGTCAAGCAAATATAAAATAAATATTCTATACTCGACCAATCAACACATATAAAATAAACATTCTATATACTTTCTATCAACAGATATAAAATGAATACTCAATATCTTTCTCAGCATCAATCTGGCACTCCTGTCCCACATCGCTGCCCCAACTGTCAATTCCTCCGACACCTCTTACTGCGCCGTATACACAGAGGACAGTTCTTCTTGCAGGTGGCAGTTCCTCATGATGTGTTGCATTTTCAATTTCAACCGCCGTATATGGAAGACACGAAAATGCAAACGGCTTATCTGTACTGCCGATTTTCAATGTCTGTGGTGCAAAATCTTTTCTGCTGTTGTCAAGACTTGTATGCCTTGTCACTTCAAGCCATTCTGTGTCCATATGCACTCCGCAGTCCTGTGGTACGAGATATGGAGTAAGACTTAAATCTTTAACCTCATATACGCCTTTTACTGCACCTGCTTTTCTGTCAGGATAAGTTTCCCCGGACAAGCCCTCATACATATATTTATCAGCAAGTGTAGGCATTATAAATCTCATGCCAAACACCGGAAGCTGCGGCAATCCCTTTACTCCGATATAATGCACATTAACGGTTATCTTTCCTGACACATCAACAGTGTATGCCACCTCAACCGTGGTTGATGGATTTATGATTGTCTGATATGTATATTTAACAATAATCTCATCAGCATATACATCACCGCCGTAACGGTTATTGTCAGGTGCAAGTACATTTCCCTGTGGTTCTTTGTCCATGATAACTTCAACTTTTTTGCAGTCAATAAACACATCTGCCGCAAGCCAGCTTCCACTCTTTATATGAAGTCTGTTCCCCCTGTCATTGTCGGTAAGCGCACGCCAGAAAGTCGGTTTCGGACAACGGTAAAGCCACTCATATCCGTCTTTTACTATGGATTCAAGTCCGCCCTGTGCATATGAAAATGTATAATCAAATCCCCCACCATGCACTCCAAACGTAAAATCCCCGTAGGCAACTCTAAGTTTTTTCTTATCTGTATAATCCATAATAATACCTCACTTCCTGCATTGCCGGTTTTTCCCTGCGGTCTGCAAATAATATTCCGTTTCCTGAAAATTCATAATCAGATGGCTTGTCATCAAAATCCCCACCATATCTGAGGACTTCTTTTCCGGTCACTTCATCTTTTACCATAATAGCCTGATCGATAAAATCCCATATAAAACCGCCATGATACATCTCATATTTATCTATTAGTTTCATGTAATTGCCAAGTCCGCCCATGGAATTTCCCATGTCATGCATATATTCACACAAGAGATAAGGCTTTTTAGGTTCATTATCAAGATAATCTTCAATTTCCTCTGGTTTTGCGTACATACGGCTCTCAACATCGGATATCGTGTCCTCATAAGCTCTGTTATAGAAAGAACTCTCATAATGAACAAGCCTTCCGTCATTTCTCTCTTTAAAATAGGTGTTCATCGCCTCTATATCGTCACCCGCATACGACTCATTTCCCAAAGACCAGAACAATACAGCAGTATGGTTTTTAAATGTCTCATAATTACTTCTTGCCCTGTCAACCACAACCTCTCGCCACTGTGGGATAGAGCCGGGCACATTGCATGATGGATCGATAACACCAAGTTTCTGGAATGTTCCATGACTTTCAAGGTTTGTTTCTGCCATAACATAAATCCCTGCTTTATCACACATATAGTACCACTGTATCTGGTCCGGATAATGACAGGTACGTACTGCATTTATATTATTCTTCTGCATGCAGTTTATGTCAGAGACCATATCATCAACAGTTATGCACCTTCCCGTTTTCGGATTCCACTCATGGCGATTTACACCCGTTATCACAAGTTTCTTTCCGTTTAGATGTATCACTTTGTCAATTATCTCAATTCTTCTGAAACCTATATCATACGGAACTACTTCGAGAATTTCTCCATCCTCATTTTTAACCTCAACAAAAGCATGATACAGGTATGGTGAATGATTGTCCCATGCCTTTACGGAACTTATATCTGCACTCATCTCTCCCGTACAAATTTTATTATCCTGCCTTGAAATATTTTTATTTGATGACACATCACTATCTTTTGAAGAATTTTGCCCTTGAACATTTTCACCTGATAAATTTTCTTCTCCAAGCAAAGCATTATCTTTAAGTTCAATACGATTTTCTAAAATCTTATTTCCTTCATTATCCTTTAAAATAAAATCTGCACTGACATTCTGCTTTTCAGCCAATGACAATCTCAAACTCACATCAAGTCTGCCGCTTACATTATCACTACATAATACAGGTTTAAGCCATATATCCTCCACATGAACATCAGGTATTGCCTTTAAAGTAACATTTCTGAAAATTCCGAAAAATCTGAAAAAGTCCTGATCCTCCAAAAATGCCGCCGTACTCATCTTGTGAACCTGTACTGCAAGTACATTATCTTTTTCTTTTATAAATGGTGTGAGGTCAAATTCAGACGGTGTAAAACTGTCCTCCGCATAACCTACAAACTGTCCGTTAAGCCATAAATACATTGCCTGCTCCACGCCCTCAAAACAGATATGTATTCTTTTTCCAAGCATTTCATCTTTTAGATCAAATCTCTTGATATATGAACCTACAGGATTATATTTTGCTTCACTGAACATTCCTGCACCATCTCCGGCACTCTCTATACTATATGCACCTCGGCGGTATTCTTTTCCCTCCCAAGGATACATCGTATTTATATAACGAATCTTATCATAACCTGCAAGCTCGATATGTCCCGGCACCATAATCTTGTCAAATCCACTTGCATCATAATCTTCCTTATAAAATTCTTTTGGTCTGCTCTCAACATTTTTGCTGAAACAAAAATCCCATTGTCCGTTTAACGAGCATATCAGACCGCTCTCATTTCTTTTTAATTCTTCATAATCTCTGTAATAACAATGGTCACTGTGTGCTTTAAGCTGATTTACCCTGAATGTCTCAGGATCATCAAGCCACTTCATATCAAAATCCATACTTTTCCTCGCTTTCTTTATAATTTCCGACTTAGTCTTTCAACTTTTCTAATCTTTTCCGACTCAGCCTTTTGATTTCTTTGTCATTCCAAACTTAGTCTTTCAACTTTTCTAATCTTTTCTGACCCAGCCTTTTGATTTCTTTGTCATTCCAAACTCAGTCTTTCAACTTTTCTAATCTTTTCTGACCCAGTCTTTCTGATTTCTTCGTCATTCCCGGCTTAGTATTCCAACTTTACTAATCTTTTCCGATTCAGTCTTTCTGATTTTTTTCTTCTTTTAATTTACGGTTTGCTCCCTCCACATTCATACACGAAAGAATGACTGTGACAATAAAATCTATAATAAACGGCATCCACAAAAACATAAAATACATCATCTTTATGCAGCTATCCGGCTGTACTGATGCATCACCGTTTACAAAACCGCTGAGTGAAAGCATCCAGCCTGCGATTGCAGTACCAAGACCACCACCGAGTTTTACTCCAAGTGATGTGCATGAATACATAGTTCCGTCAATTCTTTTGCCTGATCTTAAATATGTATATTCAGAACATGAAGCAATAACTGCATTCATATCTCCCTGCCACGGTCCCTGTCCCAAAGCTGCAACAGCAGTAAATAATAACATAAGCGGAACACTTCCCATATATCCGGCAACAGCTACGAGCAGTCTGCTCAAAGTTGCAATCATATAACTGTATTTATTTAATTTGTACATTCCCTTGAATTTTGCAACAAGTGACGGTGTAAACACAAGTGCAACTATCAGCGGAATATTTACCGCCCACGAAAACACTCCATACAGATTTTTGTTGCGAAGAACATATGTCATAAAATAAATACCTGTATTTATCATTGTTGCATATAACTGCTGAAGAATGTAGACAACACATATCTGAACATAATATTTATTCTGAAACAAAAGTTTTGCTGACTGAACAAGTGTGAGCTTTTCCTGTTTCTTATCTGACTTCGCACCATTCATGTCCTGCTCAATAATGTCATCAACATTATCAAATCCTGCCATATCTTCTGCCGTTTTGTCACTTTCATCCATAAGCTCCTCCTCAGGAAGCTCTTTTACTGAAAATACTGCAAGTGTATTACTTATTATACCGATAATACAATAAACAAAAGCTACATTTCTCCATCCTGCTGCCCCACCTCCAAGAAGATCAACAGCACCTACTGTAATACTCTGAATCACAAGAGCCGTTCCAAATGAAAACATAAAACGGAACGAACCCATCTGAACACGCTCCTGACTATTCTTGGTAACAAGCGTTGTAAGAGCTGAATAAGCTATATTGTTTGCTGTATAAAATACCGCATTTAATAGTGTATAAGCAATAAAAAACCACGCATACTGTGCTGTGCGGCCAAGACTTGTCGGAATTGCAAACACTCCAAACAATGTAAGTGCACAACCGAAAAATCCATAAAACATCCACGGCCTTGCTTTTCCCATCTTACTCTTTGTCCTGTCAATCATCGTTCCAAAAAATATATCCGTAACACCATCAAACAATTTTGAAACCGCGATCAATGTACCAACGACACCGGCATTTAAACCAACAGTATTTGTCAGATATATCATAACAAATGATGACAAAAATGCATATACCACATTTCCTGCAATATCTCCTGAACCGTAGCCAACCATATTATACCATTTCAGGTATCTCTTTTCTTCCATAAACCTGCTCCTTTCAAATCTTCCTGCTTTTCAGACCGCCATCTTCCGTAAAACCGCATTTTTCTTTTCTACATTCATTTCATGACTCAAACCATAAATCTCCTGCATCCATCCCAAGAATTTACAGCCTTTCGTTCAAATAAACATCTGATTTTCGCTTCAACATTTTTACTATCGTAAGTATATAGAAGCAGTTGTTTAAAATCCATATCTTAAATTGGACAAAACATGCACAAAATGATAAAATCAACAAATAAAAGTACTTATTTTTATATTTTTTAGTGATTTTCACATAGATTTTTTTGAACAGGCATAAAAGGAGAATGAAATGTATACAAACAACGCATATCTAAACAACTCACTTATTGACATAAAAGACAAGTCAAAACCGCTTATCGTAACAAGCTGCGGCACTTACAAACTTTACACCCGTCCTAAACTACCTACATGGCGTCCAAAAGGACGCGTTGATTTCCAATTACTCTATATAGCTGCCGGAAAAGCTCATTTCCATTTTGAAGGTGCTGAAGAAGAAACTATTGTCTCTGCCGGACATATGGTATTGTACCGTCCCAAAGAACCACAGAAATATGAATATTATGGAAAAGAACAGACCGAAGTCTACTGGGTTCATTTTACAGGAAATAATGTCACGAACCTGCTTCGCTCCTACGGACTTACAGATGACAAAAAAGTATTTTACTGTGGTTCTGGTTTTGAATATCAGAACCTCTTTCGTGCCATGATATATGAATTACAAATGTGTAAGGACAATTACCCTGAAATGCTTGAGATGTATTTAAGACAGATTTTTATAAAACTTCAAAGATACTTTAAATCCTGCATTAAAACAGACAATTCCCATGCCGCCGAGGAAGTGGATAAGGCAACAGCCTACTTTAGTGAGCATTACAGTGAACAGATAAACATAGACTCATACGCTGAACAAAATCATGTAAGCACAAGCTGGTTTATACGCAATTTTAAACTTTATACCGGATTTACGCCAATGCAGTATATCCTCTCCAAACGAATATATAATGCAGAAGCATTGCTCCAAGGCACACAATACAACATCACTGAGATAGCACAGATAGTCGGATATGACAACCCTCTTTATTTCAGCCGTATTTTTAAAAAAATGAAAGGGCTGTCACCATCGGAATATCGTAAAAATATGCAGGTGTAGCAAGATTTGTCTGTTTCTTTCTTTATTTTGGCAGGAAATGATATAAATTTTATTATATACTTAGTGCAACAAGTAATGAAAGGAGTGACAGACATGAAAAATAAACTTTATGGATTTTTTGAAAATGTGCTTAACTTTTATGCAGATTTCTTAATAAGAAATGATTATCGTTTCATTTTGTAGGTATTTGTTGTAAAATTAGTGCTGTGTTTTTGCTTTTTTATTTTGCATATGATTTAGTTTCTGAAAAAAATGGGGAAACTCAAAAACAAATTGTGCCTTGCATTATTCCGAAACATGGGTTAATATAATTGTAGGCCGTAGGGAGGCATGGGTAATGCCTTAATCCAAATATCCCATTAGCGGGATTAAGAATGGTATATCCATTCTTTTTTTTTACCTAAAGGAGAGATGAAATGGCACAAGAGGAATTACCGATTACGCTTGAAGAGCAGATAGATATGATGAAAAAGTATGTGTTTTTTAGACAACGAATACAAATGCGTCGTTTTTTACTGCATGCAGGATATTTTAGAGCGAGCAGATATGGAAAATTTTTGCTTTCTAATGTTGAGAATGTGGGTTATAAATCGTCACAGGATGCGTTGTTTGCATTGTATCAGTTTGATGTTGATCTGAGGAGAATACTTATTTATTATTGCAATCATGTCGAAGTGCGATTTAAGAGTGCAATATCCAATGCCTGTGCAATAAAGGCACAAGACGGGACTTTTTATATGAAAAAGGAGTATTATGCTCCGTCAAGAGGAGAGCGGGATACCAAGAAGAGAAAAACGAATATAAAATATTTTGAAAGCGTTTTCTATGATGATATTGTACGCAAAGAAGAAAAATTGAGAAAAAATGTTGTTAAATATCCGGAACTAAAAGAGTACCGTAAAGGCGGAAACAGGCATACCAATAAACTGCCAATATGGGTGACATTCAGTTATACGGAATTTGGTACTATGTCGATGATGTATAATTATCTTCGCTTGGTGGATGCTTATGAAATCTAATTGTATAGATTGGAAATTAGCTGTGATTATCTTATCGAAGGAAAAGAGGATTAATCTTTTCCTTCGTTTTTCCAATCTTCCCCCAACACATTTAATCATTACTTATTAAGCAATCTGCACTTCGTCAATACACCCCCATCTTTCGATAACTTCTGGTTGATTTTTTCCTCATTCAAGATTTTTTTGTAATCATATACTTTGTAAAAATTATAAATCATACCAGTATTGACGCTATACAGAAATACATAACCACTACCATCTTTCATTTTTACCAGATATTTAACATTTCCTCTATTTAATGTGCCATTTTTGCGATACTTGTAGACAAGATATATCTCTTGCACGTCGTTGTCTTTTTTACCGATGCCGTCCAAAATATGATATATTTTTGCAGTGTTTTCCCTATAGCTGTCCTCATTTACTTTTATTCCTGAAACACATTCATTTTTTGTCTTATGTGATACATTTATCTGATTTATCGTGCCGTTTTTTGAATCGACTTCAACGGTAGCATCATATTTCCACGATTTTTTTGAAAGTGATACAAAATAACTCGGCAATGACTTGTTTTCTGTTAATTCAGCACAATCAAACTCTATATTTATTTCCGCTGAATCAGTATCCATGCCATACGCCTTCTGCAATGCTTCATTAGCAATTTTTACTGCAGCTTCGTCATCAATTTTTTGATTTGCATTTTTTAATTTGTCTGAATTATTATTTTCACTGTTTTTTTCTTTTACAGCGTAGTCCCTCCTTTCCCAGAAATCTATGATCTCAAGTATTTCCTCATCTGTCATCTCATTGTCGGGAATGTAAAATGTGCTGTTTTCATAACAAAAAGTAAGCTGTCCTTTCTTTACTTTATTTTTTCGTGATACTTCTATGATTTTTTTCTCTGGAAATAACCCTTCTTTTTCGTATTTATTACGCAGGCTTTCCATTTTATTATTTTCACTGCCTGACAACTTTCTTGAAAAATGATCAGAATCGTCCGTTGTGTTTTGCGTTTTTTCATTTAACTGCTCTTTGTCCTGATTACTCATTGAATGAAGATATTCCCGATATATATTGACCCCTGCATGTGCTCCGGTAACCACCATACAAAAAGCAATAATTGCTGCTGCCACATATTTTAAATTTAGTCTTTTTATATATTCTGTCTTTTTATCCGGCAATTCACTAAGTACCTTTTCAACTCTCTCTGTATAAGACTTTGGTAACGGTTCAGCCTGCTCTGCCAAACTTTTTTTTAACATTTCATCAAAATCCCTGTCCATAAAAATATCCTCATTTCTGCACACGCTTTTTGTGCATATCAAGTTTGTGTCAAGTGTGCGCAGA
>NZ_JAHLQE010000026.1 GCF_018918235.1 Eubacterium sp. MSJ-13 | reverse complement strand
CTTATGAAGGCTTTCTTGTTCTCCCAAAATCTCCTACAGTAACTAACCTCTCATGTCTCCTAAATAAAAATATTAATTGTTCAATATTTTAGTATAGTGTGTTTTTTAAAAAAAGGCAATGAACTTAATAAAAACTTAAGCATATAATGTAGTGAAAATATTTGATGGTGCTTTTAATATGAAAAAAAACGTATTTAATGGAATGTATGACAGCGGAAATATGATGCCTTTGACTGCGGAGGCAGTGATGCAGAATAATAATAGTTGCTGTATGAATATGTTACAGGGAGATGAGTATAAATACGATTATATTATGCCTGTGGAATTAAGGGTTATATTAAAGTATATAAATGATGAATGTGATAAATATGAGTATGAGGACAGTCCAATGTTTGATGAACTTCCTGATAACAGATTTGTCGATGATATCGTAAGAAGAGTTGAGGAGAGATACAATGAAAATGAGAAAGATAACAATTATTTTGTGGATAACAATAGCAATTTGTTAATCTACGCACTTTTAATCGGCGTGATTGTTTATAGAAAAAACAGACACGCCTGCATTAAAAGTAATAATAGAACAAGATAATAATCATTTGTTTATAAGTGAGTTGTAAACTTCTCGTTTTGGAATACCTCTGTCAAGTGCCACCTGTTTCATAGCAGCTTTTTTATCCATACCCTGTGTAAGATATTTATTCATATGTTCTTCAATGGTTATTTTTTCCCATTCCTGAATTGACTTTTCTTCAAGTTCCTGTTGGGAAATTCCTTCAATAACCATAACATATTCACCCTTTGGTGCTGTTGTACCGTAATATTCGATTGCAGAAGCTATAGTCATCTGCTGTACGGTTTCGTGCAGTTTTGTAAGTTCCTTACAGAGAGTTATCTTGCGGTCACCTATATATGAATATAATTCCGAGAGGGTAGCTTTAAGGTGATGTGGTGCTTCGTATATTATGGTCGTGCGGGTTTCGGTTTTCAGGGATTCAAGGATGATTTTTCTTTCTTTTTTGTCTGTTGGAAGAAATGCCTCAAAAGCAAAACGCCTTGTGGAAAGTCCTGACAGTGTGAGAGCTGTGACACATGCACATGCTCCGGGCAGTGATGTAACAGTTATTCCTGCTTCGTATGCCTGCTTTACGATTTCTTCTCCAGGATCTGATATTCCGGGAGTGCCGGCATCTGTTACAAGTGCGATATTTGTTCCTGAGAGCATTTTTTCAACCAGGTATTTTGCTTTGTCAATTTTATTGTACTCGTGGTAACTTGTCATTGGTGTTTTTATTTCAAAATGATTTAGAAGCTTAATAGTATTTCTGGTATCTTCTGCCGCAATGAGTTCGACTTCTTTAAGTGTTCTTATTACCCTGAAAGTCATATCTTCCAGATTGCCTATAGGTGTTGCACACAGATAAAGTGTGCCAGGGGCAGTTACATTCATATTGCACCTCCATATATGTTTAAAAGTTGTTGGGTATATACGCCCGGTGTATCATATACGATTATCGGTGGTTCAAATTTGACAAATGGCTTACCATTTTTGACTGCTTCAATAAGAAGCATATTTGGCTCTTTTGAGACGAATGGCTGAACCATACATATACGTTTTGTTTCAAGCTTGTACTTGGCAAGTGTACATAATATTTCTGTCATTCTAAACGGACGATGCACCATATAAAAACGTCCTGTGGTTTTCAGAAGTCTTGATGCTTCTCTTGCGATATCATCAAGTGTACATAATATTTCATGTCTTGCTATTGCTTTTGGCATATCGGGATTTTTGATTCCATGATTGTCATTCATGTATGGTGGATTTGTAGTAACAGCATCAAAAACAGCCGCACCGAATATCTGTGAAGCTGTTTTTATATCGCCGTTTATAATATCAATTTGTTCGTTAAGATTATTTAATGTTACACTTCTTTTTGCCATGTCAACACTTTCTTCCTGTATTTCAAGAGCACTGAAATGTTTTGCTTTTGTCTTGGCAGAGAGAAGTATTGGAAGGATACCGGTGCCGGTTCCAAGGTCAAGGACATTATCGTTTGTCCTTATGGTTTTAGAGGCAAATGATGATAATAATACGGCATCCATTCCAAAACAAAATTTTTCGGGATTCTGTATTATATGAAGCCCATTTAATTGAAGATCATCGAGTCGCTCTCCATCTTTTAAATGTAATTTATCATTCATATATAATTCCTATTCAGGTTTAAAATTGTTATAGTTGTTATTGTAGCCACCATTGTTATTACCGTTGCCACGTCGGAAATTTTTCTGTGTCTGGTGATAGTTTTCACGATTTTGGTGTCTGCCTTTTTTTACCTGAAAATTGTCGTGGCTGTTTTCTTTTTGTTCAAAATTTTTCTTATGTTTATTAAAGTTCTTTTTAGGCTGGCGTTTATTTTTCTGCTTATTCTGTTCAGCTTCTTCGGCAAGGTCTTCAATATCACCTTTTTCCATCTTCTCAAGTTCTTTTAATGCATTTTCGTCAAGTTCCTCATCAGGGAGTGCAAGCCCCGGAGAAGGAGATGTTCTTTTTGAACTCTTTTCAAATTGGAGGTCATCAACATGATACTCTCTGACTTCTTTTTCATCATTTTCTTTTGTGATGACAACTTTGACAAGCTGCTTAAGGACGCTGACACTCTGAACTGTTCCTGTGTAACCATCTGCTGTTGAGACTGTCTCATTTATATGAGGAAGGCGTTCGTTTAAGTATTCATATGCTTCTTCTTCATTTTTAAGACAGCACATAAGTCTTCCGCATACTCCTGATATTTTACTTGGATTAAGCGAGAGGTTCTGTTCTTTTGCCATTTTTATGGAAACTGGGGCAAATTCAGAGAGAAATGTATGGCAGCAGAGTGGTCTTCCACATATTCCGATTCCACCGATAAGTTTTGTCTCATCACGGACACCAATCTGTCTTAGTTCAATTCTTGTTCTGAAAATAGATGCAAGGTCTTTAACAAGTTCTCTGAAATCGATTCTGCCATCAGCGGTAAAATAGAAGAGAAGTTTGTTTTTGTCAAAAGTATATTCACAGTCAATGAGTTTCATTTCAAGACCGTGTTTTGCAATTTTTTCAATGCATATATCAAATGCTTCTTTTTCTTTTTCCTCATTTTCGGCATTTATTTTATCGTCATGCTCAGTAGCTATTCGTATAACGGGCTTTAGTGGTTGAACTACTTTGTCATCAGTAACCTGCTTTTGTCCGAGAACAACAAGACCGTATTCTATTCCGCGTGCTGTTTCAACGATTACATGGTCACCCTTTTTTATATCAAATCCGGTTGGATCAAAGTAGTATACTTTTCCAGATTTTCGAAATCTAACGCCTGTAATTAATATCATGTTTTCCTCCATAAGCAAAATTAGTTAGTCTTTCATTGTAAGAATCATCAATTCAATAGTGACATCAAAGTTTACATTTGCTTTTAGACGGACTTTAGCCTTGTCTATTGCAGCTATGATATTTTCAATGTCTTCATAATTTCGTTTTGTCGCCTGTTCTGATATAGCTGAATATTCGTCACTGTATAATAAAAGGTTTGCGTCTTTTGTGACTTTAAACATAAGGACATCACGATACCACAATAGCATAAGATCAAGATAATCGTTGATATCATTTTTGTGATTTGCAAATTCTTTTATTGTTTCCATAATCGATGGAACATCCATTGAATCAACATTTTTGAGAAGTTTAAGCACCTGATTTTTCATTTCAATAAAATCGCTTGAACTTGCAAAACGGATTGCCTTGCCTATATTTCCCTGACAATAGTTTGCAGCTATCTGTGCCTGTGAATCTTCCATCTGAAGTTTGCTGACAAGATAATTGCATATATCATCTTTGTCTAAAGGATTCATTGTAAGTGTTACGCAACGCGACTGTATTGTAGGCAAAAGACTGTCAACATTTTCCGTAAGCAGTATGATGATTGCATATACTGGTGGTTCTTCAATTGTTTTTAAAAGTGCATTTTGAGCCTGCTCTGTCATTTTATTTGCATCTGGTATGATATACACTTTATATTCACTGCTGTAAGGCTTAATGGAAATGTCGTTATTTAACTGTTCGCGGATATCATTTACACTTATGCTTGATTTGTCATGAGTAATATAAATAATATCTGGGTGATTGTGTGATTCAGCCTGTTTGCATGACCTGCATACACCACATGCATCACAGTCATTGGTACGATTTTCACATTGGATGGTTTTTGCTAGGGCGGATGCCAGGGTTTGTCTGCCGGAACCATCTTCTCCGTTTATAATATATGCGTGTGACAGATTGCCAAGTTTTATAGCAGTCTGTAAATGTTTTTTAATATTTTCCTGGCCAATAATGTCATTAAAGTTTGCCATATCTAAACCTCCGATTGTCTATGATGTACTCTGGGAAGCTTTTTGTAATATATCTTAAGGGATGTGCTGAGAGTACATTATGTGATAATATCAAGTATCAAACCTCGGATTTCATCAATTTTTTCAAGTATAGCCAAGTGGTCTTTTTCTTCTTTTAAGAGTTCTGCGGCCAGTTCATCTAAGGTCTGATTTATTTTCTTTACAATACCATATACACGGTGGCGGCCCTTTTTGTCGAGAAAGTTCTCGCGGCTGAATTCGTGTGAATGTGTAGCAATCTCATTCATAAATTCTTTTATCAGCCTGCGGTAATTTTTCATGTCTCTTATATCCATGCGTTTCCCAAGTTTATCACCCTGCTGTGTGATTTCCTGCATCATGGTAAAGAGAGTTGCCTGAAGTTCCTGCTCCTCTATAGTGCTAAGTAAAGTAAAGCGAAAGGAACCATCTGATTCAGTTGTTTTTGCAGCTTGCTCAATTTGTTGAAGCTGCTGCATAGGTGTAATTTTTAAGTCCAAAGATAATTCCTCCTCTAGTGTTATTATATCACAATTGTATATGCCGTATCAATCGGTGAATAAATAGGAAACTTTTTGCCAAATTTCTTCAGCTATCTCATTTATTGAGCTGTTTCCATCAATTATGATTATATTTTCAGTTTGTTTAAGTTTTTCGATAAGTTCGAGATACTTTTCACGAACCTGCGTAAGCCTTGTCTTATTTTCAAAAAGTTCTGTCTGAAACCGTCCGTTTGCCATACGGTCAAGCGTTGTTTCTGGGGCTACATCTATAAATATATGACAGTCGGGGCGAAGGGTATTTAGTGCCTGGCTGTTTAATTGCATAACCCACTCGAGTGGTGCTTTTACACTTTGATAGGCGTAATTTGATAGTATAAATCTGTCGGATATTACAGATATTCCCTCATCAATTTTGCTTTTAAGACCATTTGTATTATTATTGATGTGGTCAAGTCTGTCTGCGGCGAATAATGCAGCAAGAGCAGCTTCATCCATCTGCATGCGGCCTGTAAGACATTGGCGTATCAGAACTCCAATAGGACCATCAGATGGTTCCCTTGTATCGAGGCATTTGATACCAAGTGACTCGATTTTTTGTTTTAGAAGATTAATTTGTGTTGTTTTTCCGCTTCCGTCAATTCCCTCAAATACTATGAAGCTGCCCTTTTTTGATGACATATTTTTAGCCTCCTGACTTATTTTAATCCCAATACTACCGTATATGCCTGTTTTGTACCGTCTTCAAATTCTACTGTAAATGACCATGTTTTATTGTTACTTGTAACAGGTGTGCTTATTTTAGTTACAGCGGCATTGGCTGTAGGTGTGTTTATGCTGTTGTAGGTTTTCTGATTGACTATACAAGTTACATTTGTAAGGCTGCTAAGAGGAACCTTTGTTGCGTAATTGCTGCTGTACTCAGTAGCTCCTGCTGCCACATATTGTGCTGCTGTAAACTGTGTAGTAAATGTTGTATCAGTTGCACTGATTGATGTGATTTTATTTGTCGTTGTGCCAAGTTTTACAACTATGTTATCAATAAATGTACTTGGATCAAGCCTTGATGAAACTAGTACAACAGGTACATTTACGAGGGTGTGGCTGCTGTCCCCAAGGTCTATAGTGAATGTCCAGATACTTCCTCCATTGTTTGTTTCGACATTTGTGATAAGATATTTTGATTTTTTCAGTATCATTGTAAAGTTACCACGTGTTATATCTGAATATTTAGTTCCATAGTCAATGAGACCTCCGGTGTTGTCATAGAAATTACACATAAGGTTTGTACTGCTGACTATACCGGTTACAGTTTTGTCATTGTGTGTAAATGATATACTCCTTATAATATCACTTGCTTTTAATTTTGTTATATCAGGAAGTTCACTTGTGTCCTCCTTAACTGTTACTTTAAAGTTTCCGACTCTTTCTTTTCTGGAAGTTCCAGGAACAGTTTCAAATACGGAAATAGATGTGATTCCTACTTTTAAAGGAGAAATTACAAGGTAATCCTGATCTTTGTTTGTACCTCCGGTTGTTACGGTACAGATAGATGTATTTTCGGCTTCATAGTAGTAGGTCTTTGTGTGGTCACGGCAGTCAACAGGATAATCACCATAGATATCGCCGTCAACCATAGTGGTATAGCCTAAGCTAAGTTCTTTTTTTATTGAAGATGTGGTTACAGTAACCTGAACCGTTTCATCAAGTGTAGTGACTCTGTTTAAATATGTTTCCTCAATTTCAACCGTCGTTGTTCCGTATTTTGTTGCTACCATATCATTAGAGATAATGCTTGTATCCTTCGGTTTAAAGGAGTAGGTTGCACCTGAACGCTGGTTTGTTATATTTATACCTTCATAGTCGGAGAGTGAGAGTGTTGCACCAAGCCCTATTTTAATGCTTTGGTCTGCCTCTGCTATAAATGGTTCATTTGTAAGTTCAAGTTTAAAAGTTCCTATGTTTCTTGTTTCACCGGTTGTCTTTATTTCAACTAAGGTTATATTGAATAATTGTACACTGTTTCCTGTAACAGTTGAGATGATACCACTGCTTGAAAGGTCGAGATATCTGGCTATGTCTGTGGAATCAGATGTAAAGGTATATATTGCATCTTCATCTTTATTCTCGACTATTTTGTCAAGTGAAAGAGTATTAAGGTATGCAATCTTAAAATAATCAGTGCGCAGAGATGCTCCGATTACTGTAAGCTCAATATTGCCTATTTTACGGCTTTTCTTGTTGTAAACTTCGTGTAGGGTAAGTGATGTCGTACCAGCTTTAAGACATGTTATAGCACCATTTGTGGCAACTGATACAACTTGTGATGAACTACTGGTAATCTCATATTCAGCAGAATCATTTACGCTATTTAGATAGTCAGATGGCTTGAGCACATCTCCCACAGTAGCAGTAACTTTCGTGTAATCTTTTTTTAAGGCTGATTTACTAACAGTTACTTTGAATGTTCCTACACTTTTAAAGGTATCTTTGTATTTATATCGTACATTTATTTTTGCGGTACCTTTTCCACGTCCTGTTATGACACCTTTTGCAGATACTTTTGCAATAGATGTTTTGTTGGAGGTATAGAAATATGTAGCATCTTTAAGTTTATTTTTTAATGATATAGTATATGTACCATTAACATAAATTGATGCAGATGAAGTTTTAAGTGTAGTTTTTTTGGTTGCGGCATAAGATTTTTGCGAGAAGCAGAAAACAGATGCCAAAACAAGAAAAAGACTTATTATAAGCATTTTGTTTTTTGTATCATTAGTCTTTTTAGCAATGTTCATACTTAATCCCCCTTATATATGTGTATTATTAATCTTTACGGTATTTTTTCGATTGCTTACATTTGAAGAAATCGAAAAAACTGTATCCTCAAGAGAATGAACCTTATTGTACTGCATAATACCGGCATTTACGGTAAAAGGCTCGCTTTGGCGTTGTTTTATGGCATGCATAAATTTGTTTACGGCAGCAGCAGCCTGTATTTCATTGGTTTCAGCAAAGAGACATATTATCTGCTTATTCCCAAGCCTTGCGATTATGTCATTTATGCGGCTTTCTGTTTTGATTATACTTGCACATTGGCACAGGCAGTATATCTCACGCTCAGTTTTTTCACAATCAATCTGAAATACGGCAAAAGTGACAGGATTATTGTAGCGCTTGTGTCGTTCTATTTCTTTGAATGCATCGTCATAAAACCCTTTTTCACTTAGCAGTCCGGTTAATGGATCATTTCTTGATACAGCTTTATTGTAAATCGAAACCGGGTCATAATTTTGTCGTCTGGCAGCCATCAGTTTAAATTTTAATGTAGCCTGTTTCAGAGAGTGCATGCCCAAGCATACCTTCCATGAATTTCCATCGTAGGCGACATATTTATGGGATATATTCTGCGAAGTTTGTGATAGCTGCAGATCCGTATCGTTTATAATAACTGCAAATTCAGTAACCTGGGGGTAAATAACGCCCTCAAGACGGCATTTATAGTAGTTTTTGTAAAATGATATCCTGTAATCCTGCATCTCAAAGCAGGAGTTTACAGCGTCTTTCCATGCACTGAATTCTTCGAGAGAAAACTTTTCCTGATCCTCAAGAGTGAGGCAGGAGTAAGCGTTTGTCCAATTTTTAGTAAGAAGTGCATGAAAGAATTTGTCCAAAACATCTTTTGCAGATAAGTTTGTTAGAGAACTGTTAAAAGATGCGGCAGGATAAACATTTTTGGAACGCATTGTACGGTTATCAAGCCATTTTTTATGGTAAGCGGTTCTCTTTGCAGGATCTGAGAGTGTGCTGTATGCTTCGTTTATATCAAACATACGCCTGTCCTCATTTGGATTGTGACTTACATCAGGGTGGTACAGTGTACAAAGTTTTCTGTAGGCAGCTTTGATGACATCAGGTGATGCATCATAATGTACCTGTAAAATCTGATAATAATCCTTAAAATTTAAAGGAGAAATTTTAATACACCCCCTCATTGCAAGCAAGGGCAAGCCAAAAGCCTGCCCTCATTATATTAACTTACTTTTAATTTAAATTTCATAACGGCACGTTCATCGTCTACAGGGATCTTTTCCATAGATGCACCCAGGGCTGTCATTTTGCCTTCAAAGTTTTCGTATCCACGTTCAATAAAATGAATTGAGTCAATTGTTGTATATCCTTCTGCTACAAGCCCTGCAACTACTAAGGCAGCACCAGCACGAAGATCTGGAGCAGTTATTGCAGCACCTGTGAAACCTTCAACACCTTCAATAATGGCAATGTTACCCTCTACTTTGATTGAAGCACCCATGCGCGCAAGCTCATCTACATATTTGAAACGGTTTTCAAATATGCTTTCGGTAACTGTGCTTGTGCCGGTTGAAAGTGCAAGCAATGTTGCTATCTGTGGCTGCATGTCTGTAGGAAATCCAGGATAAGGAAGAGTTTTTATCTGTGTGTGACCGAGTCTGTGGTCAGATGAAACTCTTACAGCATCATCATATTCTTCGACAGTAGCGCCGATTTCTATAAGTTTTACAGATATTGCTTCTAAATGCTTTGGAATAACATTTTTGATGAGTACATCACCGTGTGTGGCTGCAGCGGCAACCATGAAAGTTCCAGCTTCAATCTGGTCAGGAATAATAGAATATTCGCTTGAATGAAGTTTAGCTACACCCTTTATACGGATTTTGTCTGTGCCTGCACCTTTGATATCAGCACCCATGCTGTTTAAGAAATTTGCGACATCAACGATGTGAGGCTCTTTTGCTGCGTTTTCAATAACTGTACGGCCCTCAGCCATACATGAAGCGAGCATAATGTTTATAGTAGCACCTACTGAAACAACATCAAGGAATATATGATTTCCTGTAAGTGAGTCGGCAAAAGTGTTTATCATACCATGTTCAATAGTAACAGTAGCACCTAATGCTCTGAAACCTTTTAGGTGTTGGTCAATAGGACGGCTTCCTATATCGCAGCCTCCCGGGAGAGCAACCTGTGCTTTTTTATATTTGCCAAGCAATGCTCCAAGAAGATAATATGAAGCACGTATTTTTCTGATAGAATCATAATCAATAGTGATATTTCCGATAGTGCTTCCGTTGATTCTTACCATATGGGCATTGATGCGCTCAACAGTGGCACCGATACCTTCTATGGCTTGTAATAATACATTTATGTCACGAACATCAGGTAAATTGTCGATAGTAACTGTTTCATCTGTCATGATGGCAGCAGCAAGTATTCCCAATGCTGCATTTTTGGCACCTCCGATTGTTACTTCACCTTTGAGGGGAGTGCCTCCCTTTATAATATACTGATTTTCCATTTTGCACCTCATTCGAACGGATATTTTTTATTTTATTATTTTATCTATATATTAAGTTTGTTATATTCATATAAGTATATTTTTATACATGTCTATTTGTTGTCATATGAAGATATGTTTTAGCGTATTATGTAAAACTATGCCCTAGATAATGCTGAAAATATGTACATTACGCAGACATAGGCAGAGTTCAACACATAAAACTATTATAGTCAAATGTACAGTTATGTCAACCTAAAAATTATTAAGAAATATTTAAGTTGTTTTAATTATTCTTTTTTCGATTTTCAAAATAAACAAAAGCATCTATTGCATCAAAAATATCCTTAAATGTATCACGAGGGGCAACATCAATATATTTCTTTAGGATTTCCTGTTCGTCTGTTCCGTGATATCTGCCGTAGAATATATCAAAGAGATTGTGTCCACGAACATAAATTTTAATATTTTCAATATTGTCTTTTATATCCTGTTTTGTTTTTATGCGTGTACCGATTATGCGCTGCATTTTTTTAACACTTGTGAGCTTATAAAGGTAGTCTTTAAATTTTTTATAAAGTATATTATAAAAGTCTTCCTCTGATTTTATTACACCTATCTTTGTCATAACTTTAGGGTCTAGAAAATAGTTTTCAAAAGAATAATATTTTAAAATAAGTACATTTTTGGGTTCTACTTTTGGCAGATTTCCCATATCTTCTTTTGAGCGCTGTGTGTAATAACTGCAAAGCTGTTTTTTCAGATATTTCGGATTTTTTCCGTCACTATCGCGTATCATAAGAAACTGGTCTTTAAGATACAGTTTGTTTATATATTTGAGGTTTGCATAAGTTTTTATATTGGTACAGCTATTTGTAGGAATGATAGTGATTCGCTGAAGCTGACCTTTTTCGTCATAAATCTCCGAGTAATATTTTTTGAGCAGCAGAGGAAGTCTGTTACTGTCCTGTTTACCTTCGACAATAAATACAAAACTTACGTTCATAAGGTCATTTGCTGTGTATCCGAGGTCGTTGAGTATCATGTCGATATCTGTATTTTTGCGTATATCTGTGTAATATTCTTCATTTAATATAACTTCGCGAATCTGTTTTGTAGAGAAGTTAAATATTAAATTTGGAGAGTGGGTTGAGAAGACAACCTGATTCTTTTTTGAAAGGTTGTAAAGTATTTCACTTGCCACTTTCTGGAGTTGCGGATGAAGGTAGATTTCCGGGTCTTCCATAAGTATGATGCATGGAAGAGTGTTTTCTTCATCTATATATGCTTCGAGAAGTGAAAGCGTATAAATGCTTTTTAATCCTTCTCCAAGGACATTTAGTGAGCCAACTATCTTATCTCTTTCCTTATTATAAACCTTAGTATCCACTCTGAGAAGATTGTCGATATTATAATTTAATTCGTATCTTATTTCCTGAGAAGGACTTCCGTTTATATGAAAATGTTCGTTTACTTTGTGTTCAAATTCACTTAGATTTGTATGGAAGAGCTTGAACTGGAGCAGACGCACCGTCTCAAAAAGCGTGAGTTCCTCAGGTGTCTTTTTATTTATAAGTCCTATGCACTGGAAACAGCGGTTACATTTGCGTTTTGGGTCAAAGGTACATTCATTTTCCTTTAATTTCTGGAATGACTCCTTGTCATAAAAGCTGAAAACATCGTTCTGCAAAGCTTCAAGGTTGCGAGTCTGATCTATGTGGTATATTTTTGGAATTATCTTTTCAATATCAGGATTGTGCTTCTGGAATCCGTCATTGTATCTTGTAGTTCCATTTGGATTGTTGTGGAATGTAAACGAAACTATACCGTCATTATATGAAGGAATCCTTTCCTTGAATTCCTCGAACCATTTTTCAAAGCTGTTTGATTTGCAGAGTATTCCTCTTGAATAATAATAGTTGAGATCCTCCTCTGTAAATTCTATTTTAATCGTGATGTCAATAGGTTTGGTTATATCAAGAAATTCATGTTCGGGAGCAGGTTTTAAATCTGATGCTAAAAGCAGGGCATCGATTACGGAAGTTTTTCCGGTGTTATTTTTTCCAACCAAAATAAGAGCATTTTCAATGTCGGTAATTTCAAGTTCACGGATTGATTTGTAATTTTTGATTTTGATATAAATAATTTTCATACAAACACCCTCTCTCTTTGTATAATAATTTATGTTTAAAAAATCTATTTGTGCTTCTTTTTCCGGCCTGTCTTTTTTTTACGAACGGAATAACCGAATGTTCCGAGCTGTCTGCCAAGCTCAAAGTATGAGCCATGCGAGTAGGCGAGCAGTTTTGAATCGTTCAGATGGAATGAATTATTTTCGTCCATGTATCTGTCATCTGCGTGAACTGCCGTTACATCTGCAATAAACATATGGTGTGAGCCAAGTTCTTTTATTTCTTTGACTTTACATTCTATGTTCACAGGGGCTTCATCGATAAGCGGGCATTTTACCGTATCAGCTTTTGTTTTTGTGAGATGACATTCCTCCCATTTGTCAACATCCCTGCCAGAACGGACACCGCAGAAATCGGTTGCTTTGATAAGTTTTTCGTTTGTGAGGTTTATCACAAATTCTCCTGATTCTTTTATCATATTGTATGAGTAACGTTCAGGGCGGACTGATATGTATGCCATCGGTGGATTTGTGCAGATAGTACCTGTCCATGCCACAGTAAGGATATTTGATTCATTGTCTATGTCACCGCATGAAACCATAACGGCTGGCAGCGGGTATATCATGTTGCCGGGTTTAAAACTGGTTTTGCTCATTCTAAGATTCCTTTCAGGTTATTTTTGTTCAACTGACTATACATAGTATAACAAATCTTATCTTTAAAAACACTATTCAAATAAAAAATATTGTGATAGAATTAAAGAACGGGCTATTGGTTGCACCAATAACAGAAATAGTATAGTTAAATACATATTGATAATTAAATACATATTACAATAGTGAAAGGCAGGGGAAATATATGGCTAACTATTTGGAATTTGAATCTATGAGTGATGGTATGGAGGGTAAGGTAAAACAGAATCTTAAATTCAAGACAGGAAATTTTTTATGGAAGATAAAATTTAATGTTCCGCTTGACCCAAAAACGGTAAATAATGTAAATCTTTATGTTACATCGTTGAATCTTACACCTTTAAAGACGGCGATAAGATATAATTCTCTCGAAAATGAGATTGAGATTGAGCCTATGGAGCCATATGCACAGAATGAATCATATATTTTAAATATTACTACGAATGTTAAATCACTTAACGGCAAGCCGCTTAAGGAACCTATACAGGTACAATTCAAGATAGACTGACAGAAAAAGCAGCCACTTATATAAATAAGAGGGCTGCTTTTTTTGAGGTTATATTTGCTTTGCGTTTATACAGTGAAACATGCATTTTATTTTAATATAGATTTTAGTTTAAAAGCTACAACTCTGTCCATATGATTTAGTGCAAGTGAACCTGGAAGAGCAGATTCAAAGTTTACATATAGATAAGTTGCGTTTATGGCTATTCCTTCATTTAAAGCTGGGGTTACAACTGTTTTAAGTTTTTTTCCAAGTTTCATTGAAGCTGTGCCGGTTTTTGTCGGTTTGTAAATGTTAAGTTCATTTGTGTAACCATATGCTCTTGAGAGAATAAGTTTTCCGTCAGTTGCAAATGTTAATCCCTGGACGGCAGGGGGGATTGTCACACTTGACATTTCTTTTAAAGAACTTGTTTCAGTGTTTGGATTTTCAATTGAATAGCTTCTTAAAGTTCCGTTTTTGGTGTACTGAAAATCTCCTGTCCATATGAGTTTTTTATAGTAGGTCAAAAATGAGCATGTATAATCCGTTGTGTAAGTTTTGGTATATTCAACTTCTTTGTATATCATTTTTTGTGTGGCTGCCTGTGTTATATCAGAATAAGCTACGCCGCTTATTTTTTTACCGTTTGTCACCCAAACTGTGCTTCCGTCAAAACATATGCCGCCTGCGTGTGTTTTGTTTGGCAGTACTGCAACGGAAAGAAGCTTTCTTGTATATTTATCAATTATATATATGACGGATTTTTCTTCTGAATATGTATCATATGCTGTTATAAGCAGATATTTTTCCGCAAATGTTATTGCCTGTGGACACATTTTTGTGCTTTCAAAACCTGAAACATTTGTGGAACGGATTCCGGGTATAGTTACACATTTGTTGTAGTTTGCATATTTCTTTACGGAGGCTACTTTATCCCATGCTGCACTTTTTAACAGTGCCTGCTTGGTCTTGTAGTAGCTTGGGGTGGTTGTCGTTCTTTTTGTTTTGACTGGCTTTACAATTATCTGTTCAGAGTTTTCACCTGTAAATGTCTGTGAAAATGCATTTCTGTAAGCTGACACGGTATAATAATAGGAAGTACCTACTTCCATATTTTCATATGTTTTAGATACATTTGATTTGCCTTCAAGTGTATCTATAAGCTGATAAGTACCGTCTATAAGCTGATAAATATTGTAGCCGCTTGCACCTGTTGTCGCAGTCCAGGATAGTCTTATCCTGCCAAAACCCGACTTACCTTTTACAGTAAGTTTTGCAGGAAGAGTAGATGTTTTAGCCTCGTTTGAGTAACTTAATGCAGGATGATCTCCTGTGTCAGCGTATGAGAGCAGTTTATAACGGTAATTTGTACCGGAATCAAGACCGGTATCAGTGTAGGAAGGGACTGTTGTGCTTGTAATGTAGACATATGAACCTGAGCCTTTCTTCCTATATATAAGGTAGCCTGTAGCTGTTTTGTTTTCTGACCATGTAATTGATACAGAATCAGCAGTTTCACCACTTATGGCAACGCCTGTAGTTGCCGTAGGTCTGGAAGCACAGCGAAGAACTCCAGTTCGTACACTTTCAAGGCCGGTATGTTCATTTACACTTGTTATTTGGTAAGAACATATGGTGCCAGGGTCAAGATTGACATCAGAATATGAAGTTTCTGTTGTCTGTAAAACAAGCTCGTAAGGACCGTCATTTACGCTTCTGTATAGATTATAATAGTTTCCGCTGGTATTTTCATTCCAGATGATATTTATCTGTGTCTCTGTTTCCATTTCAGATTTGAAGCCTGATACGATTGAGGGAAGTGTGGCAGCAGAGAATACATCTGATGCATCACCTGTGTTTTCTTCTGTGAGACAGTATGCCTGAACATAAAAATCATAATCAGCAGATGCTTCAAGATTTGTGACGGTATATGAGGCTGTTGCGGTAATGCCGGAAAGGATAAATTCAGAATTTTCTTTTGGTTTATAGTAAATTTTATATGACGCATTTCCAAGTGTGTCCCAATTTAAGCTTATCTGACCCTGACCATCTGAGGATGTTATCCTGTCTGATAATGTTACGCCCGTTACTTTTGTGACTGAGGAGCAGGTTTTAAACTCCTGTGAAATCTGACCATAGCTTTTCTGACCGAGTATGTTTTTCTGGTAACATGTCAATTTGTATGTGACAAGTGTTGCTGGTGCAAGCTCAGTTAATTGGTAAGAGGTTTCAGATGTATCAATGGTTGCCGTAGAATTATTGTATGTAAGTGATAAGATATAACCGTCAGCATCTTGCACAGGGGACCACTCTATCGTTATGGCAGATGATGTTACGGCAGAAGTACTGGAGCTAGTTACTATACCATTAAACTCCGGTTCAGGTGTTGCAGTTGGTTCGGAGCTGCTGCTATCTGAGAAAAATGACATTTGACTCGTGGTATAGGAAGCTGCCTTTGTTCGTATTATTTTGGCAGCAAAAAAACATATTGTCATAGCAAATATGATTTCAAAGAATATTAAAAATTTTTTCTTGTTGTTAAACATTTCATACTCCCTTCTTCTAGTACATTAGAATATTATATACTGGATTTTCCCAATTATACTTTTGGATATAATAATATAAATATATTACAAAAGCAAATCTTGACGCACAATTTTTTGTGGATTACTATAGTGTAAAAAAGTGGCAATAATAGGTCATAAAAAACGATAGAGGAAACACAAATGAAATTATTTAAAAGAATCAGAAACAAGATAAAAGGTGGTTTAAAGCTGCACCACAGGATGATACTTATATATATCATAGGAGGTGTAATTCCATTTATAAGTGCTAATATATATACAAATGTAAAAAATCAGGCGAATCTGATAGCTCTCAATAAGAGTACCCAGAAAAGTGAGATTGCAATTCTAAAAAAACAGATAAGTGAATCGATGGTAATCGCAACGGATGTGATAAATGAATTGTACATAAATGAAGATGTAATGGATATTACAAATAGAAGGTATAATAGTATTTCTGCATTTGAGGATGACTGTGATGCAAGGCTGGGGATAATAGATCGTTATCTTAATTATTATAAGAGGGAAATATCTGATATAAAGATATTTGTGGATAATAAACCCATAAGTGCAAACAAATATTTCTTTTATCTTGGAGATGCCGTAAAGACTGAGGAATGGTATAAGCCAACTATAGAAAGAAATGGTGCTGTGTGCTGGAGTTATGGCATATGCCGTACGACAAGGCAGAAACATATACAGGTTACAAGGGTTATGAGAGATGATTATGGAAATATGATAGGAATCCTCTGTGTTCAGCTTCAAAATGATTTTATAGTCAATACTATTACGGAATGTTCTATGCATACAGTGCTTTTATGCAATGATGAAGATACAATATATACAAATTTTTCGATGGATGATGATACACCGTTTCTTTCAAATGTGCTTAAAAAGAGAAAAGAACATCAGTACGCCGGCCGTCTGACGGTTGGTGTTGAAGATTATCTGCTTGTTTACAGTAAAATATATCCGCGGGTAAGAGGGTATCATCATAAGCAGACACCTCATTATACTATTGTTATGATAGAAAAATATCAAAATCTTACATCTGATATATATATGAACAGTCTTAAAAGTTATACTGCGGTTATAGGCGGGCTTTTTGCATCGGTAATACTTATTTTTATCTTTTCAAAGATGTATGCAAACAGGATGGAACTTTTTAGAAAACAGATGCATTATGTTGCAATCGGTGAATATGACAAAGTCACTGAGATAACGGGTGAGGATGAGATTGCCGAACTGTACAAAGAACTTGAACGGATGGTGGCTGATAATAAGGAGCTTATGCGTAAGGTGGTTGACGAACAGGTTCAGAAAGAAAAGATTCATACAAAGCAGAGGGAAGTTGAATTTAAAATGCTTGCAAGCCAGATAAATCCACATTTCCTTTATAATACGCTTGAGACTATAAGGATGAAGGCAAAGATAAACAAGGAGCCTGAGATAGAAGAACTTGTGAAGATGCTTGCAAAGATAATGAGAAGGAATATCCAGGTAAGTGATAAAAAGGTTACTCTTAAGTCTGAAATACAGCTTATTGAGTATTACCTTAAGATTCAGAATTACAGGTTTGGCGATAGAATACAATCACAGGTAATAGTTGATGATAATGTTGAGACAGGTGCAAAGGTTTTACCGCTTATAATACAGCCATTTGTTGAAAATGCGTTTGTCCATGGGCTTGAGTCAAGTGAGGATGGTGGAATTCTTACGGTCCATGTAAGTCAGGATATGGGAGTTATAATTATTACGGTAGAGGATAATGGTGTCGGAATGGATTATTATGAACTTGGAGAACTAAGATATGCCATAAACTCAGGCGAGGCAGCAGAAAAAGGTCATATAGGAGTAAGCAATGTAAACCAGAGGCTTAAACTGCAGTATGGTGAGCAGTATGGAATTACCGTTGACAGTACTAAGGGTGCAGGAACCAAGATAACAATACACATGCCGTTGATTTTGGTGGATTAAAAAGTACGAAGGCTAAATAAAAAATTAAATATTTTAACTAATTCTAGGGGTAAACATGTCAAAAAAATATGGTTTTATTTTGTGGTGTTTACCTCTAGAATTAAGTTAGGATATTGGAAATTTGGTGACTGTACTGTTTTGTGGCAGATAATTTGGTCATCGTATAAAAAGTATAGGAGGAAGATTTATTATGAGAAAATCTTTAAGAAAAATTTCAGCAGCTATCGCAGGATGCGCTCTTGCAATGGCACTTACGGTTGGTGCAGTACCTAATGCAGCATATGCAGCAACAAAGCCACAGTCTACAAAAGCAGGTGTAAAGGCAGGAAAGGCAAAGTTTGATCCTGATGGAACATATCATGCATATTTAGGTTTCCAGCAGCAGACTACATGGATTTTCCGTGATGCTTGGTTTAATCCTAATACAGGACGTGATGGAAAAGACCTTGGAGATTTAGATTACAATAGTTTACTTAAATCAGGAGATAATGGTACAGAGCAGGTTGAAGGAACAAAGGTTACTGATGCAGAGATTACAGGAAACGGAACATATACTATAGGGGTATCAGGAATAAACGGTGCACTTGAAGACAGTGACGGAACTAATAATGTAATATCACTTATCTATGCATCAACAGATATTCCACTCAGTGCAATTGAGGATGGAACGGTTAAAGTTACTGATGTAAAGTTGTCAATTGACGGAAAAGAAGCATTTTCAGGTGAGCCATATATAAATGAAGATACAAAACTTCTTAAACTTTATCAGTTTGACTGCGTAAATACATATCAGAATGAGGGATATGAAAACCCATCTATATTAACACCAAAGGATAGTATCGAGATTACATTTACAATAAGTGGATTTAACACAGACAATCCAAATGCATCAGGAGCAGATGCAAGTAGTGATGCAAGCAGCTCAAGTTCGACAGATACAAGCAGTGCAGCATCTTCAGCTTCAAGCACAAGCAGTACTGATTCAGAATCAGGTTCTTCTACAGGAACAGTTGCAGTAGTTGTTGTAGTTGCAGTAGTTGTTATAGCAGGTGTTGTAGTATACATCAAAAAGAAGAAAAACTAATAAAATGAAAAACTAATCCTTATTTATCTTCTATTATAATGAGATAATAAATGTTTTAAATAAAAAGGCTGTCGTGCTTTGGAGTACGGCAGTTTTTGTTATGACTGATAACATGTAGTGTCAAATAAGTTATGTATTAAATATAAATTTTGCATGCACATTATTAATTAATATTAAACTTGTATGAAAAATAAATGTATTTTCGGTCAATAATTTGTGGTAGTATTTTAAAGCTTATATTTATATAATTATTTCAAGAAGAAGGTCAGATAAAATATAAATGGTTGAAAAACCAAAAGATTATCCAACTATGATTTAGGAGGTCATTATGAAAGAAGAAAAAAAAGAAAGGAAAGGTACGTTAGACTATGTCTATATAGTACAGAGAATTATTACTATTTTGGCAATAGTTGCAGCGTTCTTCCCAGCATTCAGTCCATCAAGAATTACTAAATTGATAGACGCAACGATTTCATTATTTACATCGGGTGTTTCATACTCAAGTCTTACTGACGGTGCCAGCAGAGCACTTCGTATGGGATGGGTCGATGAGAGTGTGTTTATAGTATTGTTTATAGGTTCACTTTTACTGATAGTCGGAATTTGTCTTGCAATTGCCGGAGGATGTATGTCTTTGGGAAATCTCAGATTACAGAGATTCGGACTTGTTTTTTCACTTGCAGGTTCGGTAGTTCAGGCAGTCGGTGTTATTCTCTGTTATGTAAGTTATAACATGATTCAGGGCAGTGAAAATGTAAGACGTGTAAAACCTATATTTCCAAGTGGAATGATCATATATGCAGTTTTTGCTGTTATACTTCTTGTTACAACACTTATTCTCATGGCTGGTCTGCCTAAGGCTGATAAGAGTGAGAAGTTTGAAATGGAATCAAAATATAAACTTTTCCTTATGTTTCTTCCGTTTGCAGCACTTGCTTTTGTATTCTGCTACTTACCACTTTGGGGTTGGAGATATGCTTTCTTTGATTACAAAGCCGGTGGAACTTTATCAATGAGCAATTTTGTAGGATTTAAATGGTTTACATACTTATTTAAGAATGCAGCTACAAGACGTGACCTTTTAAATGTTATGAAAAATACACTTGGTCTTAGTGCTTTGAATGTATTTACAAGCTGGGTACCTATGGTATTCGCTATATTCCTTTGCGAGATCAAGAGCCTTAGATTCCGTCGTTTCGTACAGACATTTACAACAATTCCTAACTTCATAAGCTGGGTACTTGTGTATGCTATCGCAATTGCTATCTTCTCTACAGATGGTTTCATTAATACATTTATGAAAGAAATTGGATTACTTGCAGAGGGAGCGCAGGGTAATAACTATCTGATGAGCGATGCACACATGTGGATTAAGATGTGGGCATGGGGTACATGGAAAGGTGTCGGCTGGAGTGCTATTATCTACATAGCAGGTATT
This sequence comes from Eubacterium sp. MSJ-13, assembly GCF_018918235.1. Taxonomy (GTDB): domain Bacteria; phylum Bacillota; class Clostridia; order Lachnospirales; family Lachnospiraceae; genus Butyribacter. Next base: position 14,728 of record NZ_JAHLQE010000026.1, on the reverse strand, counting down.
TCAGGTATTGACCAGAGTCTTTATGAGGCTGCAACGGTTGATGGGGCAGGAAGATTCCAGAAGATGTGGCATGTAACACTCCCTGGACTTTTACCAACATTCTTTGTACTTTTACTTATGTCAATTGCAAATATTCTTACAAACGGTCTTGACCAGTACCTCTGCTTCTCAAATGCACAGAATGCACAGCATATCAGAGTACTTGACCTTTATGTTTACCAGTTAGGTATGGGAAGCGGTGGAAGTATTCCATTGTCAACGGTTGTAGGTATGTTTAAATCAGTAATATCAGTAGTATTGTTGTTTGTTGCCAATGGAGCATCTAAGCTGCTTCGTGGTGAGAGTATCATATAGGAGGTGAGTACGATATGGCAAAGACAAAACAGGAAAAAGAAGACGCTAAGAGAGAAAGAGAGTACGAAAAGAAACATAAAAGAAAATATCGTCTTACACCTGGTGATATAGTATTTAATATTTGTAACTATATATTCTTTACATTATTTACGATTACATGTATATTCCCATTTTGGTACTTATTCGTAAATACAGTATCAAGAAATGATTATGTACAGAGAGGTATCGTAAACTTCTGGCCAAAGGGATTCAATATACAGAACTATCTTGCTCTTAAAGATGTAGGAGATCTTGGGTCAGCGTTTATTGTATCAGTATCAAGAACTATTCTTGGTACTGCACTCATGGTAGTTGCATCAGCATTTATTGGCTACCTTGTTACAAAGCAGGAAATGTGGCACAGAAGTTTCTGGTACCGCTTCCTCGTTATCACAATGTACTTCAATGCAGGTCTTATACCTTGGTACATGAACTTTGCAATGCTCGGTATGACAAATCATTACTCAGCATATATTATTCCGGCTATCGTGGCTCCGTATAATATCATTCTGGTAAAGACATACATAGAGTCGATTCCAGCAGAGCTTGAGGAGAGTGCATTTATTGATGGTGCTTCATATATGATGGTATTTAGAAAGCTTATATGGCCTCTTAGTAAACCAATCCTTGCAACAATTGCTATCTTCGGTGCTGTAGGACATTGGAATTCATTCCAGGATTCCCTTATCCTTATGTCAGGAAATTCAAAACTCTTTACATTACAGCACAGACTTTACATTTATCTTAACCAGTCATCAAACCTAGGTGCGTTGATGGATGGTGCAGATTCATCTACTGCTAAGAGTGCGATTGAGCAGGCTATGAATACAAAGGTCATTAAGTATACAATTTCAATGATATCAGTTATTCCTATCCTTTGTGTATATCCGTTCATGCAGAGATACTTTGAAAAAGGTATCATGCTTGGTGCTGTTAAAGGTTGATGTTATAAGATATTGCAATTTATATCAAAATTTGATAATCTGATTATAGTTTTTAATAAATGGGTGATTGCGTAAGCGGTCACCCATTAAAAAATATAAGAAAAACTTATAGTCAGATAGGAGGATAAATTTTAATATGTTCAAAAATGGTTTTTTTGAAAGCCCGTTGTACAAATTTGGCACAAGACTCGTGGATGTGCTGGCACTTAACTTTTTATGGCTGTTTTGTAGTCTGCCATTGTTACTTGCACTTATGATTCCAAAGTGGCTGGGGTTATTCTGGATACCGTGCGGTATCATTGGTGCTTTTACAATGGGGGCAGCGTCTGTTGCAGCTTTTTCGATTACATTGAAGATGGTTGATGATGAGGAAGGGTATATTTTTAAACCTTTTTTCAAAGAATTTAAGGCAAGCTTTTTTAAAGGCGGTATAGCCGGTGTGATACAGACATTTGCTGTATATGCTTTATATCTTGATTTTCAGCTTTACCATAATGTCGAAAATTCAAATATAATGTTTTTGATAGTATTTGTTCTTGGACTGTTTTTCTTGTTTACACATTATGTATATGCATATGCACTTATGGGAAGATATGAAAATACAGTTGTGAATACTCTTAGAAATTCATTTACGATAGCACTCAGATATTTCAAAAAAACAATATTGATATTTCTTGTTGTTGCATTTGAATTTATGCTGTTTATATGGTCAAGTACAACAGAGTTTATCGGAATAATAATAGGACCTGTATGTATTATGTTTACGATAAGTGGAATGGCAAAACCTATATTCCTTCAGATTGAGAAAGATAACGGCGGTGGAGAAAATGAAGATGAAGCCGAAGATGACATTGATTTATCCGAATATGAAAATATTGATTATGAAAAACTTGCTAAAAAAGCGAATGAAAATGAAAAATAATTAAGAAAAATAAAAAATGTAGAAATTATGGGATATATCTTCAAAAAAAGTGAGGGTAATAAAAGTGCTTAAAAATATTGCACATTCTTTCTTTAAATTGTAAAATATACACATAGGAATTAAGTAATGATCAGTGTTGTGTTGTGCACGGGTCAGAGAGTTAATATACAACACAGAAAAGAGGAAAATTATGAGAAAATCTGCATTTAGTAAAAAAATGCTTTCTGTATTGCTTGCAGGCAGTATGGTTGTTGGTTCTACATCAATGCTTACAGGATGTGGTACAAAGAAAAAAAGTGGTGTTATAAAATTAGATGTGTATAGTCAGTTAGCAAACACACAGGGTATGCAGACAGGCTGGGGCGCAGATATACTTAAAGAGAAGTTCAATGTTGAACTTAATATTATTCCTGATGCTGATGGTGTATACCAGACACGTGCTCAGAATGGTAACCTTGGAGATATCGTTATCTGGGGTAGTGACTCAAAGGATTATGTAGATGCCGTTAAGAATAATCTTCTTCTTGATTGGAATGAGGATGATCTTCTTACAGACTGCGGACCGTATATTAAGAAACATATGGCTGATGCTCTTAAGAAAAACAGTGGTCTTACAAAAACAATCACAGATGGAGAGAGAGATACTACATATGGTATCGGTCATAGTATTGCCACAAGTAGCAAGGATCATGATGCATTCTTCTATACATGGGATACACGCTGGGATTTATATAAGAAGTTAGGTTATCCTAAGATTAAGGATCTTGATGACTTTAAGGATATGCTTATCAAGATGCATGATATCTGTCCTAAGGATGACAATGGAAATCCTACATATGCTGTTTCACTTTGGTCTGATTGGGATGACGGAATGGTTATGTATGTTAAGTCAACGGCTACAGCTTACTATGGATATGATGAGATGGGTATCGGATTGTATGATCCTCAGACAGGTAAGTTCCATGATGCACTTGAGGATAACGGACCATACCTTAAGATGCTTAAATTCTATAATGACTTATATCGTGCAGGTCTTGTAGATCCTGACTCAATGACACAGACATATGACCAGATGAGTGCTAAGGTTAAGAGTGGTGGTGTATTATTCTCAATCTTCAATTACTCTGGTTCACTTGGATACAATACAGATGCACATCTTAAAAAAGGTAAATACATGTACTGTATGAAACCTGATGAGGCTAAGCCTATCGTTTATGGTATGAATACACAGGGTGGTGACCGTGTTACAACAATCGGTGCTAAGACAGAGTATCCTGATTTATGTATGGAGATCATCAACTACTTTGCAACTCCTGAAGGACGTATGGTATATGGATATGGTCCTAAGGGTGAGACATGGGATTACGATAAGGATGGTAACACATACTTCACAGAGCTTGGTAAGAAGACTCATGCCGATGGTAAGACAAAGATGGAGAAGCATAAGGGATCATTCCAGGATGGACAGATTCAGGCTGCATTCTCTACATGGGCTAACGATGCTGAGAACCCTGATTCAAATGGTGAAACATACAACAGTGATAATTGGAAATCTAATGTTAAGACTCCTGAATACAAGATTCAGCAGGATTGGGTTGACAAGACAGGTTGCAAGAACCTTAACGAGTACATGGAAAAAGGTGGAAAATATGTAGTAGCTCCTGCAACATCTTACTCAGCAAGTGCTAAGGATGATGAATTAAAGACAACATGGTCACAGGTTACAACATCTATCAAAGAGAATTCTTGGAAAGCTATCTATGCTAAGACAGACGCAGAGTTTAATAAGTGTGTTCAGAAGATGAAGAAAGATACAGCATCATATGGATACGATAAGTGTCTCAAGTGGTGTGAGAATGAAGCTGCAACTCGTCGTTCATTAGAGAAGGCATTAACAAACTAATATAAGAATTGTTCTTTATATGAATATTTGCTCCCCCAGCATTGGCATGGGGGAGTTTTGTAGTTAGTGCAAAAATAATTGTTTTAAAACATTGAATTTTTGTGCAATCTGCTATAAAATATTGTTATATAAAATTGAATAATTTATACATATGGAGGTTGAGAGGTATGAAAAATAGACCAAAAATATTTATAAAAAACAACAAAAATATTGAATCAAAGCACAAAACTAAAGAAAACAAAATAAAAACAGAAGATGCTGAAAATACAGGAAACTCAAGTGCAAAAGAAGAAAATGTTGGTGTGCAGAATAGTGGAATAGGGAAGGGAAAATCTATTGTAGTAAGGATAGCGAGCCTTGTTTATACGAGTATTCTGGTTACGGTCGCACTTCTTGCATTACTTGTAATACCATATGTAAAGACATCATTGCAAAGTAATACAAGTGCATCTATGAAAGATGTTACAACGCTATTAGGACAATCTTTTGACAAGCAGATAGACAGAAGTGGAGCAAATATAGTTCTTACACCTATTGCGCTGAGAAATGCATTAGCATCAGTGAAGGTTAATGGGTTATCAAGCAGCTATATGTATATTATCAATGGAAGTGGAAATGTTGCATGGCATCCGAATGAGAAATTGATCGGTGAGAAAATAGGTGTTGATGCCGTACAGAAGATAGTTGATAAGATGGCTGCAAGGGAAAAGACAAGTCCGGGACTTTTGGAATATACTTATAACGGGCAAAAAAAGGTTGCGGCATATTATGTAAGCAGCACATATTCTTTTACATTGGTACTTTGCTGTAATAAAGCAGAGATTAATGCCCCAGTAAATAAGGTGTATATAAGAGCTGGCATAGCTGCGATTATCATACTTATTATTATGGGAACTATAGGAATACTTATTCCGATAAAAATTGCAAAACCGATAAAGGATGTTGTATTCTCGATGAACCGTATGGCAGAACTTGACCTTGCACACAGGGATATAAATATACATAAGGTCGCAAAATACAATGATGAGATTGGTATGCTTGCAAAATCAGCTTTGGTATTGAAAGATGAGCTTGCGTCGATGGCAAAATCTCTTATGGAAAATGGAGCACATCTTGATGATGCATCAAGCTTATTGAAGAGCAGTATCGAACAGGTAGATGATACTGTTTCAAGTATTGAACAGGCTGTTGCTGGCATTGCAGATGGTGCGGGAAGTCAGGCTGATGATACACAGAGTGCAAATGAAAATGTTATAAGTATCGGTAGTGATATAGATAAGTGTACAGATACCATGAGAGATCTTTCGGACACTGTCGAAAAGATGAAAGATATGAGTAATGAGACATCAAAGGTGCTCAAGGAGCTTGTTAAGATAAGTGAAAATACCTCCGAAGAGATTGCAGTATTAAAAGATGAAACTTTCAAGACACATACATCAGCAGAAGCTATCAGAAGTGCGGTTGAGCTTATACAGTCTATAGCAGACCAGACAAGTCTTCTTTCGCTTAATGCTTCTATTGAAGCTGCAAGGGCTGGAGAACATGGAAAAGGATTTGCTGTAGTTGCAAATGAGATAAGGAGTTTATCTGACAGCAGTATGAGCAGTGCTGATGAGATAGAAAGAATTATTTCTGAACTTATGGACAATTCTAATATAAGTGTTAAGAGAATGGAGACTGTAAGTAAAGATGTTGCGATTCAGGTGGATAGACTTGGAAGTACAAGAAAGTCATTTAAAGGTCTTACTGCTGAAACGGATAAAGTTATTGAACTTACAGAGACGATTTCATCTCAGGTAAATGAAATAAATGATGCTAAAAATAATGTAAGTTCAGTTCTGGAAAGTCTTTCTGCTATTGCGGAACAGAATGCAGCAAGTACTCAGGAGACATCGGCTTCTGTTCAGGAGATAGGTTCTTCTATCAATGAAATCAGTGAAAGTGCAATTGCTTTGCAGAATCTGGCTACAGATATGAGTGATTATATTAAGAAATTTAAATTGTATGATAATTAAATAGAAATACTCCATACCGGAATTGTTTTGAGAATTTTTAAAATCGGGTATGGGGTATTTTATGCTTGTGGGGTAGTGGGTTTGTTTTTATCAGGATTTGGAAAATCACCATTAAAACCCCGGAGACTCATAGATACATAGACTTCATCTGCCCGGTCTATGGTTTGCAGCAGAAGCTGTCCGAGGAGTGACCCCCAGTTTTTAATATGTATACCTTTTTGGTTTGGTGCACGAAGAGCATATGCCTGTGTTATGCGGTGGGCTTCTGAGAGCAGGAGAGTGACATATCTGTATGTAAGCATTATCTGTGTCACTATAATCGATGGAACTTTTAGCAGTCTTAGGGCATAACATATTTTTTCTATTGTAGTTGTTGCAATTAGAAGATATGATGCAAATACAGTTAATATGCCTTTTAATGTCAGTGTTAACATCGACAGCATGCCATTTGTGACTCCAAAGTTTTTTAAGATGGTAAGATTTTCGTTAAGTCTGATACCTTGAAATCTGAATATTATATGTCTGTCAAAGAAAGGGTTTAATATGCCGACCAGACAGACAAGAGGTAATACTATTTTAAGGCGTTTAAGACTGTCTTTAAAACTTATGTCTCCGAGAATAAATATAGCTGTCGGGAAGATGGACAGAGTTATAAGCCTGCTTATATCGTATTTGGATGTTGATATAATTGATATGATATAAAAAATTGATACGATGAGCTTGACAAGAGGATGAATGTTGTTTATCCATTTGTCCTGCCTGGCAAGTTCATCTATTTTTGTTATCTCATATATTGCATTTCCTATCTTATTTTTCTGTTTTTTTTCAGTCATTTTTCTTTCCTGTTTATTTTTATTTGTTTTTTCGTTTTTTAATTGATTTTATTATAAGGCATAGGGCTGTGCATAAAAGAAGCACTATGATAGAGCCGGTTATGCCTGAAAATGATGTACCGTTTGCTGCATTTGAATTTTTAAATGTATAATCAGGTAAAAATGATAGTACATCCTGAATAGATGAAAAGAAAGAATGTATTTTATCTGATTTTCCTGCAACATCAGTTGAGCCCGTTAATTTCTGAATAGACCATTCAAGTCCGTCAGGGTGTGATGAGGCAAAAAGTGAGATGATTCCTCCTGTTATAAGCGAGATTATAAAAAGCAGAAACAGTGTTTTTTTGAATGATATTTTGTTTGTGGTATGTTTAGCTGTTGAATTGTTTCCTGTTTCTTCAAGCATCTCGGGACGTGCCTCATATATAAAGATGAGTACGGCAGCAGTAATAAGTCCTTCAATAAGTCCTATTGCAAGATGGATTGGCTGCATGGTTTTCACGAAAACTATAAAAGGAAGTTCTGTGATACCGGAAAGTTTGGTTTCAAGTGAGACACTCAGAGCACCAAACTGAAGAGATATGACAGAGCCGAGAACAGATGCAGCTATAATTTTTGTTTTACTTAGTCCTGATTTTTTGAACGGTTTCCAAATGAGAAACCAGCCGATAAAACAACCGTAAAATGCCATATTCCATACATTGCATCCAAATGCAAGAAGGCCTCCGTCAGCGAAAAAGAGACACTGAATGAGCAAGACTCCAATGAGTGTCAGAAAAGCTGCGTATGGACCTAATAATGCTGTCAGAAGCATACCACCGCACAAGTGACCGCTTGAACCTGTTCCGGGAATCGTAAAATTTATCATCTGGGCAGCAAAAACAAATGCACCCATTACACCCATAACAGGAATTTTTTTGCTGTCATTTTCAAGGTGAATATTTTTGACTGAATAAGAGGCAACACCTGCCGAAAGTGCATACATTGTTCCGGCAACACCTGCTGATACAAGTGCATCTGCCATATGCATATAAATCACTCCAATCTAAAGATATTTAGTATAAAACAAAAAAAGCATCTGAACTTTGAACATCGTTGTTCCGATACTTTATACTGTCTGGATTGTTTTCATCTTATAAAAGATTAACATATTTTTACATATTGTGTAAGCTACCTGGGGGGATATTTTTGAAAAGATTAAAAATAAAATTTTTAATCTTTTTATATCATAACTATGTGGAAATGATATATAAAATCTGATATTATTTAAGAACAAAAAGTAAATGTAAAAATAAAGTAGATTAAAATTAAGATTAGTAATGAGAAATTGTATGCTTTATAAGAAACGGGTGGATAGTAAGATGGCAAATGATATAAGTATTGAGGTGAGAGATGTTAGTTTCAGATATGAATCTGGAAATGAAATATTAAAGAATATTTCGATAAGTGCATATGGACAGGAAAATATAGGTCTTATAGGAGCAAACGGAGTGGGAAAGTCAACGTTACTCAGGCTTCTTATCGGTTTGAATTTAGGATTTGACGGTGAGATAGAGATTGAGGGTATGCCTGTTATCAAGAAAAATCTTGCAAGGATAAGAGCGAAGATGGGATATGTATTTCAGGATTCGGAAAGTCAGCTTTTTATGTCAAATGTTTATGATGAGATAGCATTTGCACCTAGAAATTATGGGCTGAATGAGAAGGAGACAAAACAGAGGGTTGACAATGCACTGGATAGTATTCATATTGGATATCTGCGTGACAGACAAACATATAAATTGTCGGGCGGCGAGAAAAAGATGGTGTCGATAGCGACTATTCTTGGAATGGAACCTGATATAATACTTATGGATGAGCCGTCGATAGCACTTGACCCTGCAAACAGAAGAAATCTTATAAATATTTTAAATAATACAAAACAGCTTAAGATAATTGCTTCGCATGATCTTGATATGGTACTTGAGGTGTGTGACAGGGTTATTTTGATGTCGGATGGCAGGGTGATAAAGGATGCAGCTACAAGGGAAATTTTGACAGATGAGAAATTACTTGTTAGTGCGGGACTTGAACTTCCGTTATGTATGCAGAAGCCAAAGTGGAGAATGTGAATTTACAGAATCAGAATCTGGAAAAATTGGTGGTGTAAATTGTGGAGGAATATAATGGACGGAGATAAAGAGAGCATTGAAAATAGTTATGGCAGCCACACGCACAGTCATACACAGACAAAGGCTGTTTTAAACAGATTATCGCGTGCAATTGGTCATTTGGAGTCGGTGAAGCGTATGGTAGAAGATGGAAGGGATTGTACGGAAGTGCTTATACAGCTTTCGGCTGTAAAATCAGCTATAAACAATACAGGCAAGATTATTTTAAAGGATCATATAGAACATTGTATTGTTCATGCTGCAAAAAATGATGATGAAGAAGCAATACGCCAGTTGGAAGAAGCAATTGATAAATTTATGAAATGATCTTTATGGTTATTGCATTTAATATAGGCAAATTAAATTTTTGTTTTAATAAAATATGTGGCTGTCGCATTAATGAAAATGTGACAGCCACATGTTTACAAATCTAAATAAAAAGAATATTAAAGTGATATGAATCTGTCTGCTTCGGATTTTAATTCGTCGGCAATCTGTTCGTTTATAGTCATTTTCCCTGAAATATCCTCAATGCTTGATACAAGATCAGTTGTATTTGTTGCAACTGTTGTAATTCCATTTGAACTTTCTTCGACTGCGGTCGAAATACCATCAAGGGAATCAGATACATTTGTAATAGCTGTTTTGATAGCTGATGCCATATTGTTAAATTTGTTGACTATTTCAGAAACATGTTCAGCATCATCATTATATTGGTGACCTGACTTTACAAATCCGACATAGTCTTCCATAACATTGTTTGTTATGTACTCTATCATTTGATTTGAATTTTCGGTTAATTCCTTTACAGCTATGATAACCATTCCGTTTATATTCTGAATGTTGTTGGCAGCCTCCCGGCTTGAGTCTGCGAGCTGGCGGATTTCATCTGCTACAACGGCAAATCCTTTTCCAGCTTCCCCGGCTCTTGCAGCTTCAATAGAAGCATTTAAAGCAAGAAGGTTTGTCTGGCTTGAGATATTTAATATGTCTTTTGTAAGATCATTAACCTTGTCTACACTCTTGCTTTCTTCAATTGCGGTTTCAAGACTTTCAATAATTCCACCTATTATCTGGTTTGCAGTATCACCATTTTGAATGGCTGTCTGTTCAAGTTCACTTGCACGCGTTTTCATTTCGTTTACATATTCAAGAAGTTTTGCTGATTCGTCTGAAAGTTCTGAAATGCTTGAATCGACATTTCCGGCATTATCATTTACAGATATAACAGTAGCAGATACTTCTTCCATAGATGAAGAAAGTTCCTGCATAACTGCGGATATATCACATGAGTTGTCATTTGCCTTTATGACCTTGTCAGAAACTGTTCCTACAATATCTTCAAGTTTGTCAGTGTTTGAAGTGATTTTTTTCATAATATTCTGCAAGGTTTCAATAAAGTGGTTTATACTTGTACCTATGGCACCAATTTCATCCATGCCATGAATGTGAATTCGTTTTGTGAGATCACCTTTGCCGGCATTTATCTCGTCAATGATTTCAGAGAGGTCTTTGTTCATGCGTGCAACGGGACGACAGACAGCTTTATAGCAGATGAAAAGTACATCCAATCCGAGTAATAAGCCTATTACAAGTAATGTTATACCGCTTATCTGACTTGTCCTATAAACCTTTTTCTGCTCAAGTACACCATTATCCATGGCTGTCTGATTAGCTTTTTGCATTTTTTCGATATTTTGTTCAATTTTTGATGACTGCGTCATAAGCGTATCATTTGCCATCTGTGAGGCTATGATACCCTGACCGGATTTGCTTGCATTTATTGCTGTTTTATAGTCTTCAAGGTACTGCTTATAATTTTGTTGAAATTCGTTAAAACTTGTAGTTTCTTCGCCGTTATTGAGTGTTTTCTTATAACTAATGCAAAGCTTAGAGATTTCACTCAATGTGTTTTTGTAATCCTTTACAAGAGTACTTTTGACGGTATCATCGGTGGCTATACAATGTTTATAGATAATACCGTTTAACTTTTCAAAGTTTTCAGATATTTCTCCGAGTTTTACAAGGCTTGCGGAATAATTGTCAGTAATCTCCTGACCTACGCTTAGCATATTATTTGCTATTCTTATTGTTGTTACGCTTGATAATACAAGAAGTGCTATAATAACAGCAACGGGTAACATTATTTTGAATTTTATACTTACATTTTTAATGTTTTTAAAATTCATAAAAGTTCTCCTTTCTGATATTGTACATACATTTTACAATAAAATTCACATTAAATAAATACACAATTACAAATAAATATGGTATTATTCAGACAAGTTATTACATGAAAAATCAGAGTTTGGCTAAAATAAAAATATGCTTTAGAACAAGGAGAATATTATGGGTGATATGTATATAAAAGATAGTAGATTTATTGATGATATGGAAAAAATAGTAGTTCCTAAACTTTCAAAAGTAAAGGAGATGGGTTTTTATAATACAAAAGATAGTAAGAGACTTTATTATGAGAAGTTTATAAATCCTGACGAAAAAGCTGTTGTTGTTATTTCACATGGATTTTGTGAATTTGCAGAAAAATTTGAGGAAGTCATTTATTATTTTTTCTGTAAGGGGTATTCTGTTTACATTCCAGAGCACAGAGGGCATGGAAAGTCTGACAGGGAAGTAGATGATCTTTCAAAGGTGTATGTGGAAGATTTTAATGAATATGTGAGCGATTTTGCCGGATTTGTGAGTGAGATAGTTAAAAAAGAGCGTGGTGATAATAAGTATATTTTATATGCACATTCTATGGGGGGAGCAATTGGGGCTCTTGTTTTAGAGCAGTATCCGCATCTGTTTGACTGTGCAATCTTAACTTCACCGATGCTTAAAATGAAGTACGATGGAATGCCGGAGATAGCAGCAAGGATTTTGAGGATTTATGCAGCATTGTTTCCGGTTGGGAAAAAGTATGTTCCGGGGCAGAGGGCATTTGATGGGCAGAGAGAAGCTGATTATGGGTGCTGTACCTCAGGGGCACGCTATGAATATATTTTTAGAAAGCGTGAGAAAAATGAGAGATACCGCATGAATGGTGCGACATACGGCTGGAGTGTGGGCGCGATGAATGGGGTTAGAAAACTTCAGAGAGAGGCAAAAAGAGTGGATATTCCGGTATTGCTGCTTCAGGCAGACAATGATATGGTTGTAGATAATAAGGGGCAGAATAAATTTGCAAAGGCAAATAAAAATGTTATTCTCATAAAAATACCTAATTCAAGACATGAGATTTATGGTTCTGATTATAATACCATAAAATGGTATTATGAGGTTATTTGGAAGTTTTTGGATAAACAGGTAGGAGGAAAGTCATAAGTGAATATATTGTATAGTTTATTTTATACGGTTTTTTCGATGGCGGTTGTCTCGGTGGCAGCATTGCCGGTAATATTGTTTATAAGGTTTATTATTGTGAACACCCCAAAGAAATTTATCTTGTATTTATGGATGTTATACTTGTTCAGGATGGTGTGTCCGATATCAATGAGCAGTATTTTTTCGGTGTATCCGTTATTTAACAGAAAAGTTCATATTTTTTTGGAGACGGTGGGACTTTCGTTTGTTTCAGAAGGAGGAACATTAAAGGGTTGGTACAGCGTTTTTTCAGAACCGTTTACGGTAAATATGAATTTTGCTTTCTGTAGTGTTTTGTGGGCAGTGGGAGTTATATTTATATGGTGTTATACATTTGTAAAGCAGATGCGTATAAAGAAGTGGCTTGCAAAATCACAAATGCTTGGTGAAGATATATATCAGTATCAAAAATTAAATATACCCGTTATGACAGGGATTTTCAGACAGAAGAAGTATATTCCGGGGAAGATAAAGGTTGCTGAGGCCAAATACATACTGAAGCATATGGATATACATAAGGAAAGACATGACGGAATATTTAGAATTATGGCATTTATTATTACATCAATTCAATGGTTCAATCCTCTGATGTGGATTTCATATTATTTTATATGCAGGGATATTGAGTCTGCGGCAGATGAGGACACCATTAGTTATTTTGGAATTGATAAAAAAGCTGAGTATGCTCAGGAAATTATCAATATGGATAAAGGAAAAAAAGTTATAAATCCATCATTAGTTACATTTCAGGAGAATTATCTTGAAGACAGAGCGTCTAAAATGCTTTATCAGAATAAGATAAAGAAAAAGGACAGGCAGATAGTTATTCTGTTATGTCTGCTTATTTTTATATGGTGGTTTATGGTAAGACCGCTTCAGTTATTGTGGAATGGTGGTTTGTGGGATGGTAAGGGAAATGTATCTCAGGTTACGGCTACAAATGAGCCGCTGTTTTCAGAAAATGAGCAAATGGTAGTGGCAAAAATATCAGTTAAAAATTCTGACGGGCTTGAGCAGGTTGTAAAAGTCATTATGACAGATGGAGATGAAAGTGATGAAGGATACGATGGGGCATTTAGTATCGTTCTTGAAGATAGTACCGGAAACAGGCTTGCTGAAGAAAAACTTGATAATCTGTATTTGACTGGTGGGGAGAATAAGCTTCACTTTAACAAAGGATTTGAGATATACATATCGGATTACAACGGTGATAATGTAAATGAGATTGCCATAGGGCAGGAGATAGAGGTTTCGGAGTCTAATGTGGAAACGGCAATAGCAAAAAAGCCAAGTAGTAAAAAGGAAAAAAATATAACGAATCTGCAGGAATATTATCTGTGGAATATAGAGGGAAATACATTGCAGCGTGTATCAGAACCTATATACCTTACAGGAAAAACTGGGGTGCAGGCAAATTCATGTGAATTTAAGATACCTAAAGATACCACAGGTGTTATTAAGAGTAAAATTGCAGGAAATAAGATATTTTATGTGTGGGATGGTGACAAAAAGATTTTTGCAAGAAAAGAACTGACGAATGAGCAACTTAAGGAGTATAAGAATGTGGATGCTTCAAATGAAAATGAAGAGACAACACATTCATTGAAAAATTCATCAGAAAGAGAGGTTATAAAGGTTATTACCCAGAAGGACAGTACGGGTTCAGAAGAAATTAAGTCAATTGAGATTACACCTGACGGGGTAAGCAAAACATTTAGTAACATTAAAGGGTATTATTGTGACATACAGTGGGCGCAGACTACAGATAATAGTGAGCGATATGCAGTTCTTACATACAATGGAACAAAATCGCAGACATTTGTGATTTTTGATACAAAGCTTAAAAGTGTATATTATAAGCAGGAAGACGGTAACAGCGTGTTAAGTAAGGTTTTTAAGCAATATAATGGTGACAGTATAAGTTTTGATGAAAATGACATTGTTGTTTACACACTGCAGGAAAAAGATAAAGATATACTTAAAATAGGATTTGCTGCAAATGCAAAAAACAATGTCACCGTTAAGGGAAGTTATAAATATGATGTTGAAAGTGAAAATCAGTATGAGTTCAGTTATTCTCAGGGTACCAATAACTCGGAAAATTCTGATAATAACAGTGATTCGGATGATACACTTACAATAAACTAAGTCAAGCGGATATTCGCAATCCGCTTTGCTACTTGCTCATAACACTATTAGCTG